>NZ_JBRJXU010000059.1:0-49503 GCF_057467645.1 Zarconia sp. | reverse complement strand
TCGGGCGGTTGGCAAGCCTCTTGATGAGCGAAGCGATCGCACTGGCTACATCTGGTTGCTGGGGAGCAAAGTACTTCATCCCTATTCCCCATTCCCCATTCCCCGCCCTCACCGGAAACAGTCTTATCCAAAACTGACGTTTCTTTAAATCTCTCCCGATGCGGACGTTGCTCTCGATGCCCTCCAACTTCACAACACTACGCCCAACCGCGCAGTTGATAGATGAAAATGCCAAGATACTCTTTTAACGCGCGGGTCGTTAGAGAGAGGCGATCGGCATCGGGCAGGATATTAAGGAGAATTTCTTGCCAACTTTCCCCTTTCGCCTGCAGGGCGCCATCGCCGATGAGAAAGTCCGTGGGGGCGGGAATAACGTCGATTCCCAATCGTCGAAACACCTTTAAAGAGCGGGGCATATGCAAGGCAGAGGTGACGAGCAAAACCCGATCGAGTTGTTTGTCTTCGAGAATCCGTTTGACGTTAACAGCGTTTTGACGGGTATTGAGGGACGCAGGATCTTGGAGAATGACCCTTGGGGGAGTGCCCATCACTTGCATCATCTCGGCCATATCTTCCGCTTCCGAACCGCTCGCGCCATTCCAACTCACCCGTCCTCCCGCCAGAACCACCCAAGGTGCTTTCCCTTCCCGGTAGAGTTTCGCGCCATAGAGTACGCGATCGCCCGCTTCATTGACTTCCACCCAAGGACGGGGCGTTTCCGGGGGACGGGTCGCACCACCCAGAACCACGATCGCCGACGCTTCGGGTAACTCGGTGGGCCGGTTCTGCTGTTCGAGCGATCGCACCAAACCGGCAGAAACCCATCCATTACCTGCAATTAGCAAAACTGCAAGTCCCAGAGAAATTGCCCCAGCCGCCCAGCGAGGGCGCTTCCACAGCAAAATCAACGCCGCGATCGCCAGCAAACAACTCAACCCCACAGGATACACGAATAGGGGAAGCAATTTGGATAGAAAGAAAAACATGGAAAACTATTCGAGCCGCGTGTCTTCGATTCCAGCTACACCCACGTCAGTTGAGTTTCCAGAGGAGACTGGGGAGTTTGAGAATTTTAGATTCTAGATTTTAGATTTTGGATTTTAGCCCTAGCTAGTGCAACGCGGTAGGAATAACGACTCAGCTCACTCGGTTCGCTAAAATTTATGGCACTTCAGATTTGGCTCGATATTTGACTGTCTAACTACTCCTGCCATCCTGCACTAGGATGAACGCGGACAGTCTAATACTCTAGCTATCTATCTTGCCCAGTTTCCCCAGCTCACGAACACTGTCCAGAACTCCGATGGCAATTGCTCTAAAATCTCCCATTCCGAACTTCGAACTCCGAACTCCAAATTCCGAATTCCGAACTCCGAATTCTACCTAACGACCGCCACCGGTTTCGAAAAACCAGCTAAAGATCGATCGATTTCGACGATTGCGATAGCGATTGCGAGAGGAGAGGTAGCGTTGCTGTTTGAGCTTGCGCATACTCGCTCTGGAAGCGTATGCCGTTCCGCCTAATTCATCATCGAGCAAGTTGGTTTCTTCTTCGAGTTGCTCGTCGGTATACCACCAGGCGGCAATCCAACCGCTTGCCGTTCCGCCGATCGTGCCCATGAGCGCACTTAAGATGACGGGATATCCAACCAGCGCAAAGCATAAAAAGAAGAACGCCGCAAATTGGAGTCCGGTCATCAACTGTTTGGAGTCGGATTTTGAATTGTTGGCGGCGCTATTACCTCCGTCTTGATTTTCAGTATTTTCCCCTTGGGTTTTTTCTTCAGCTTGCGTCATGATAACCCTCCAGATGTGTCGTGTCGATCGCGCAGCAGCTCGGTGACGATCGATTCTAATTGTGGCGCTAATTCAGTCGTTGTGTCTAGAGTTGTCACATATTTTTGCGCCGCGCTCGAGAAGGGTTCGGCGGCAGCTTGCTGGCTGGCGAGCAGGTCTGCCGTCGCATCGGTAATATCGCCGGTGCGACGGTTCATGCGATCGCACAGCACGTCGGAGGGAGCCGTGCACGATAGAATCTTCAGGGGGAGTTGATGCGATCGAGTCATGGCAATTGCCGCTTCCCGCCATCGGCACCGATCGAATTTGGCATCCAGAATGACGCGCCACCCCCGAGTTGCGAGCATTTCCCCAAGTTCGAGCAAGCGCTGGTACGTACGCTCGCTCATGGCTTCCGTGTAGACTGTCGCTCCCCCCCGTTGATGGAGGTCGATACCTGCAAGATGTTTGCGGGCGGCATCGGAGCGAATCTGAATTGCCCCCAGACGACGGGCTAACTGACGGGCAACAGTACTTTTTCCAGAACCGGACAAACCCGACATGAGAATTAACATTCCCTGACTCGGTTGGGTATATTTCCAAGCCAATTGGTAATATCGGGCCGCCATTGTTTCGGCTTGGGTTTTTTCTGCCTTGGAAATACTGCGATCGTCGAGCAGAAAGGAATTGACTTTAGCGCGAACGTATGCTTGCCTCACTCGATAGAGGGAAAGGACTTGTACCCCTTCCCAATCTCCGGTTTCTTCGAGGTAGGTATTGAGAAAAGCCGTGGCTAAATCTCGACGCTGCCTAACTTCTAAATCCATCACTGCAAACGCCACATCGTACATCACATCGACGAAGCGGAAGGGTTCGTTAAATTCAATGCAGTCGAACAGCAGAATTTTTTCTTGCCATCGAGCGATATTATTGAGGTGTAAATCGCCGTGACATTCGCGAATTTTGTGAGTTTCGATGCGCTTCTCAAATATCGATGGGAACTCTTGAAAAAAGCGATCGGTATACTGCTTCGTTTCCTCAAATTGCTGCTGCGTTTGCACCGAACCGAGATACTTTTGAGTTGCTCGGTAATTATTTTCAAGTGCGATGCGAATGCGATCGACTTTTCCAAAAGAACGAATATAATCGCTGGTTGCAGCATTCCTGTGAAATCGCGCCACCGTTCGACCGAGTTCTTCAAGATCTGCAACCGTTAAATTCCCCTGTTTCAATCGATTTAACCACAAAGCCTCTTGGGGAAACTGGCGCATTTTCAGGGCATATTCAATAATGTTCTCCCCAATGTCTTCCCCCATACTTTCTGGCGAGCTCACTTTGGAACCCAATACAAATCGATCGCCGTTTCGAAGAATGGGAACGACCGCTAAATAAAGCTCCGGTGCTCCCCGCTGATTCATCCGCAGTTCTTGCTCGCAAAAGTGCTTTCGTTTGGCAAGGGTGGAGTAATCTAAAAAGCCGAAGTCAACGGGTTTCTTGATTTTATAAACGTACTCTCCCGTCAGCAGAACAAAAGAGATATGAGTTTGTAGGAATTCGATCGGCTCGGTGACGGAGTGGGGATAAAACTCCGGTTTCAGCATCTGCTCGATAAATGTGGGGAGTGGAGCATTCGCCATTTTTCACCCTACCCTCTTTCGATCTAGCTACTTTAATGGTATCTCGATCGAGCTGAAGGGAGCTTGGGAGGCTTGGGAAGGCAACGAGCGCATGGGGAGAGGGGGAAGACAAGAGAGAGAAAGGAGACAGGGGAGAGAAGATGTGGGCGAACCACTCAAAATCTTCTGTTTTCTACACCCCATTCCCCATTCCCCATTCCCCTTGCGACTTCAACTCAAAAGCGCTTGGGTTTCTTCCGTCGTCAAACGCGGGCCGTATTGAGTCACGATGCGCGCGGAGGCGCGAGAAGCCAGACTTCCTGCTTCAGCAAAACTCATGCCGTGGCTGATGCCGTACAGAAAAGCTCCCGCGTACATATCTCCCGCACCCACAGTATCGATCGCCTTGACGGAAACCGGGTCGATATCAATGAGCTGTTCCCCATCAAAAATCACCGAACCTTCGGCACCGCGAGTAATGGAAAATCCTTTAGCAATCGTTTTGCAATACTCGATCGCCGTGGCTAAATCTTCAGTCTGGGCCATCTTCAAGGCTTCGCTTTCATTGGCAAACAGGAAATCGACCCCCGAACCGAGCATTTCGAGCAAACCTGCTTTAAAAAACTCCACCATATTGGGATCGGAAAGAGTGAGGGTGGTTTTCACACCGGCGGCTTCGGCAATTTCCCGCGCGCGGATAGCTGCTGCTTTTCCTGTAGGAGAAGAGACCAAATATCCTTCCATGTAGAGATATTCCGAATCGGCGATCGCATCGGGAACCAATTCGTCCGGGGAAAAGCTACCGGAAATCCCCAAGTAAGTATTCATACTTCGATCGGCATCGGGGGTAACAAACACCAAACATTTCCCGGTGACCCCTTCCGGTCGATTCTCTAACGTAAGATTGGTATCGACACCGCAGCCGATTAAATCTTCGAGATATCGCGCGCCGGTATCGTCGTTAGCGACTTTACACGAATAGAAGCATTGTCCCCCAAACTGACCGATGGCGATCGCCGTATTTGCCGCAGACCCCCCGCAACTTAGCTTCGAGGAGATATCCCCTAACTGCTGCAACAATTCGTGCTGACGATCGTCATCGATGAGAGTCATCACACCTTTATCGATATTCAGCGCTTGCAGGCGATCGGGGGTAATCTCAAATTCGATATCGGCCAGCGCGTTTCCCAGTCCGTATACGTTATATTTGTACATAATTTTCAGCTCAAAAACAGGCAATAAAAAACTAGAAAGAATCAAAGGAATCCCCCCTGATTCTTCCCCAAGTTGCCATCCGGTGCGGCAACCCATCATAATTCCCGATCGATTTAACCGGCTTCGACTTCTTCAGCTTCCTCTTCTGCCACGGCTTTACTACCGCGCAGTCCTTGAATCGAAGCGATCGTTTGTTTGGCATCGGCAGCCGCCTCGACCCCTTCTGGCAAGACCAATTCTCCGACGTGCAGGGAGTGACCGACGCGCATTTTGGAAATATCCACTTCAATGCTTTCGGGAATGCTATCCGGCGAGCATTTGACCGCAACAGAGGTCATCAACGTTTCGAGAACGCCACCCTCGGTTTTCACGCCGAAGGGTTCGCCGAACAAATGCACGGGAAGTTCGACTTCCACGCTATCTTGAGAGGCGATTGCAAAAAAGCTCAAGTGATAGGTAAAGCCTTTCCACGGGTGCTTCTGAACTTCCCGCAGGAGGGTTTTGCCTTTCCAACCGGAGTCAGAAATCGTTAGGTCGATTAAAGAGTTGTTGACGGCCGGTTCTTTGAGTAATCTCTTGGCATCTTTTTCATCAACGGTCAATGAAATCGATTCGGTGCCTTGATGACCGTACATGACTGCCGGAATCCGACCCGAACGGCGTAACGCTCTGGGATTGGTTCCGTCAGGTCGGGTTTGACATTCAATTGCAAGTTCCATACTGGTTGTTTAAATAACGTTCGAGTTGCGCGTGCCCCAACTGGGTATTCTCTCACGTCCCTATCGGTTTGTGAAGTCACGCTTTGAATTCGGAATGGGGAATGGGGAATAGGGAATGGGGTGTGGGGTGTGGGAGAAGCTCGTCGCTACTGACCCATTATCAATTGTCAATTTTCCATTCACTCTCCCTGTGCGCTCGTTGCCCTCCCTCCCAACTTTCCCATCTCATCCGGATTTGTGCTGACATTTGAAGTATTAAGTAGATAACCAGCCGATTGACAGATAACGTCTGTGGACTAGAGACTATGGGTATTCCAACTGTTGCTTTTCTTACACTCGCGACTCTGACGGCCCAAGAGGGAACCCCAAACATTCCTCAATCGCCGATTCGTCCAGACCTTGCGCCATCTTCTCAAAATACCGTGCAAGATCGGGCGACTCTTGCTGGCATCGATTCCGTTAGTCCCCCGGAGACAAATTCTCTGCTGTTGGCGAGTGCTTCGGGCGCGTCTGGGGTTTCAAATGTGGTATCAAATCCTGCCTTGCCCGGACTGGAAGAACCGGGTTTCTTCGGACAGGTGTTAAGCAATATCGGCGGACTGTCATCTGAGCCTCTGACGTGGATGAACGCGCTGCTGCTGAATCTTTCTCTATCTCCAGTGGCGGCGATCGCATTATTTGGCATCGTCAAGCGGCGCGTCGTTCGGCGCTTGGTGGCAGATGTCCGACAGCGACTGAAACAGTTGGGAGATTTGGAAACGCAGCTTGCGCAATCGAGTCAGACGGCGGAACAGCTTTTGAAGGAACTCGAAGCCAAGATTCATTTTGCCAAACAAGATGCGAAAGATGAAGTCGAGCGGCTCACCCGAGAATTAGAAGTGCAGGTTGCCGAAATCAAAGAGGTCGATCGCATCCGAACTCAATGCGTGACTCAGCTTCAAGAGTCGGTTTTAGATGTCGATCGTGCGAAAAATAAAGTGGTCGGCGAAATTACGAAAGTGACTCCTTCCCTGATTTTGGAATACGTCAAGCCCGAACTTCAAGAGCACGTGAAGTCCATTTCCCACCGCTTAGAAATGCTCAAGGAGCAGCAGGAGCAGCAATATCTGAGTGCGGACGATTATTTCCGTCAAGGAGAAAAATCTTTTCAAGCCGGACGTTACGAAGAGGCAATGTCTAGCTATCAAAAAACAGTTAAAGTTCAGCCGAGTTTCTTAGAAGCATGGCTGAAACTCGCTAAGATCTTTAACTTGCTAAATTACGCCGATCGAGCCGTCGATGCCTATCAAAAGGCGATCGAAATTTCTCCGGAGAACTACCATGGGTGGTACGGCTGCGGCAATGCATTACTCAAATTACGAAAATATTCCGAAGCCCTGGAAAAATACGATCGGGCGATCGCCCTCAAATCTGACTGTACCGAGGCTTGGTTCGGTCGCGGAAATGTCCTCGGCCGCCTCCAAGACTATCAGAATGCCCTGGATGCCTATCAGAAAGTATTGAGTGTCAATCCTAAGAAGTACGAAGCTTGGTATAACTGCGCCAATATTTTCGGCAAACAGCAAAAGTATCAAGAGGCGTTATCCTGTTACGATAAAGCGTTAGAAATCAAGCCCGACAACCACGAAGTTTGGCATAATCGTGGGGCAATTTTGAGTCGAATTGAATCCTACGAAGCGGCGATCGAGTCTTATCAAAAAGCCGTCGAACTCAATCCCCAGAAATACGAAGCTTGGTATAACCTCGGCAACGTCCTCGCTCGGGTCGAACGGCATAAAGAAGCTATTTCTGCCTACGATGAAGCCCTCAAGATTCAACCGAATAAGTACGAAATTTGGTATAATAAAGGCACAACTCTCGGAAAACTACAATGGTATCAAGCAGCGGTTTATGCTTACGATAAAGTGCTGCAACTAAAGCCCAATAGTTATGAAGCCTGGTACGGAAGAGGTTTGCTCCTCGAAAAATCACACCGCTATGAAGACGCATTGCATTCTTACGATTCGGCGATCGAAATCAAACCCAACTATTACGAAGCTTGGTACAGTTCGGGTAGTGCTCTAGAGAATTTAAACCAATACGATCGCGCCATTGTCGCTTACGATCGCGCCATCAAACTCAAGCCAGAAAAATACGAAGCCTGGTACAGTCGAGGACGATTGCAAGCTTCTTTAAATCAACACCAAGAAGCGATCGATTCTTTAGGAAAAGCCTTCCAAATTCAGCATAGTTTACTCCAGCCCGAAGCCAGTTAGTTAATAGACAATGGACAATGAAAAATTGACAATGGGAAGCGTGGCGCGCAAGTAATAAGTCAAGAATTAGGAGTTGTATAGCTTAAGCCCGAATTAAGACGAATGCGCGCCTCTTGATTCATCAATCAAAAATTTGACCCAATTCATTTGTTGAATCTTTTTCTTTGAAGTAGAGGTCAAACTTATCACTTATTACTTATAGCAATTCTCGCCTCTTATGAGGTACACCCAAATTCTATTTGGGATTCCCCGTTCCCTAAAACCAGAAACTCTGTACCTCATGAGGCGCGAGAAGCGCTATATTACCTATTACTAGCAATGGGAATAAGTAACTGACTCACCACCCGACCATCTTCAACGGTGTAAAAATTAAACGATCCCCCCATTTGACGCATGATGCGATCGTAAACCAGCAGATGCAAACCCGGCGGGCGATCGAGCAGCGAAGGCGCCAGCAAATCTAGACTGCGTCCGGTTTCATAGGCTCGAAACAAACGCGGATCGACCTGACCCGAATCAGAAATCGACAATTCCAGTAGGGGATATCCCCCGACGGTTTGCTCCCCCTCGATCGGACGATACCAAATATCGATTTGTCCCCCTTGTGGAGAGCGCTGACAGGCCCACAGCAACAATTCGGAGAAAATCGGTTCGAGCTTCGGGCGATCGGCTTGAATGCTAAAATGCCCTTGGCGATTGACCTTCAGCCAGAGCTGCCGTTGCTTGCGAGCCGGTTCCACCCGTTCCATGGCGCGATTTAAAAAACCGGCGATCGAAAACGTTTCCGGTACCATCGTCATTTGCCAGCGCTCTTTTTTGAGAAACTGTCCCAGAGAACCCAAGGTCTGAGATAACTGGTGTAGCGTTTGATGGTAGCGCTCTGGTTGAAGAGACTGCCCAGGGTTAGCAGAGCCTGCCAAGATTTGCTCGAATTGGCTTAATTGCTTGATACCAGTCCCCACAGCCCAGTAAAACTCTTCCATACGGCGATTTTTGTGCCAATTGAGGGCTTCCAAGCTTTCTCGCTTCATATTGAGTTTTTCCGACAGCAGTGCCATCCGCCGAGAGCGGGCCAACTGGGAAACGATCGCGTCGAGCAAGTCAATTTCTCGATCGGACCACTGACGCGCCTGGCGATCGGCTAAAATCAGCACCGCTGTGGGTTGGTGTTCCGGCGCGGTATGCAGCGCCATCGCTCGCACTTCCTTCATTTGGCTGGCCCCCAACCATTGCCGAGTCGCCGGTGCGAGATCTTCCACATCGATCGGACCGATCGCCCCTTGAGTCGCAATCGCTTGCCCAATGAGGGGATCGCGATCGATGGCAATCTTCACATCCCGAGGAAGCTGCCACGCCGAGTTCGAGGTCACGGCCCGCACGACCCGACCCTGACACTGACCGGCCGGCCAAGCCACCAAAGCCACCAGAGGCACTTGCAAGACCCCGGCAATCTGTTCGAGGGCCAGGGGTTCGAGTTCTTCCACCTGCTCGATTTGCAGCAGGCTAGTCAACCCCCACTGAAAGGTTTGCAGCATCTGCTGTTGGTGGTCGAAGTGACTCTGGATTTGCCATTGGTGAACTAAAGACCCAATTTGCCCGCTCACCGATCGAAAGAGTTCCTTCTCTCGGGCACTCCAGGCTCGGGGAGTACTGCCGGTCACCACCAGCACTCCTTCGAGGGGACTGCCCGGATTGGTACTGCACAGCAGCAGCGATCGCGCTCCGGTGGCGGTAAAAACATCTTGCCACGCACTCAAGCGCACGTCTGCTCGATCGTAAGCAGAAAGATTGCCCGATTCTTCCCCATGGCCCCAATCCTCAATCGCAATGGTTTCGCGACTCGCTTCGAGCAACTGGTAATCGACGTACGACAACACCGGCAGTAAGGTATCCATCGGTTTAGCCGTCGGTGGATAGCTTTGGTAAATAATCTCAAATTGGCTCAACTCGCTGTTATAGTACAAAACCAACGTCCGATCGACATTCATCCGCCGACCCAGTAGCGCGGCACATTCTTCTAAGACCCTCGTCCAATCCTCCTCCGTCGCGATCGTCCGGGCCAATCCTGCCGTTAGATGCCGATCGAGTTCCACCCGCTCGAGCTTTTGTACGATCTGAGTCAGAGGAAAAGCCAACGCCAGTAACTGCACGACCCCCTGAAGAAATTGCTTTTCCTCCTCCTGCCAAATGCGCGGTAGCTTTCCTTCCACAGACACGAACCCCAACAGCTCCCCCTCATCGATAATGGGAGCCGCCAGCAGAGATCGAGCTTCGAGGTGCTGCGTGAGCCGATTGGTCGCATCAGCTTTGAGGGAGGATCGAGACTCTCCCACTGTCACGATGCCATCGTCGAGTAAGGTGCGCTCGAATCCACCGAGTTCGTGCATGGAGATTTCGATGGTAGAGGACTTCCCATGACTCGAATGGGACATGGCCGAAGCCGAACTCGCCCGAGACCAAAAAACGTAACGTTCTCGATCGCACCAGTAGATATGGGTGCGAGAGGGATTTAAAAAACGCTGGGTTTCCTCAACAGCGACACTCAAACATCGATCCAAATCCGAGGGAGACTGAAGTTGGGAGAGAATTTTCAGTAGGGGTTTGTGGGGACCGATCGTTTGCTGTTGCTGCCTCTCTCGCTGGCGTTCTCCTAGGGTTGCCGCCAACTGGCCGAGTACGATCGACAGTCTCGATTTCTCCTCAGAGGAGAGAGTCATCCCCCATTGTGCCGAACCGAGCCAAACCACCCCCAAACAGGTATCCCGATATCGCAGCGGAAAAATCACCGAGCCTTGAATATTGTGTGCCAGAGCTATCTGACTCCATTCGCCGCCGCAACTTTCCTCCTGCCAAGCCGCGATCGCCAGGGGTTTTTGCGCCACGATCGCTTGGTCCATCGGGTCTCCCGGGGTTAAGTCAAACTGCCCCGTACAAAAGCGATTGTCGCCTTTGGTACTATAGCCCCCCTGCCCCCGCAGGCGACGAGTAGAGCCATCGGACAAACCCACCCAAACTAAATCCAAGCAACATTCGCGGTCCAAGTAATCGAGGGTAGTTTCTACCAGCTCGCGAACGCTGTCTCCTTCGCGAAGAACTTGGAGAGTTCGTCCCAAAACACTCAATTTTTGTTCTCGATCGGTTTGCTGTTTGTGCTGAAGCATAAAATTAGGGATTGATGAAGCGGTGTTGGGTTGTCTCGTCTGTGGAAAGATCGTGGGTTTCAACCGAGTCTCCAGTCCCAGATTTTGCTTCCCTGCCACCTGTTAACCATTACCGAGGTTACGAACTGACTGATGAATCTCGATCTGATGCCTTCCCTTCTCTCATCCCGACTGCCGGTCGATCCTGAATGGCTGCACCGGCGTACCATCGACGTTTTAGCCCGGTTGAACCAAACCCGCCAAAATGCGATCGTCCGATCGCTCCAAACCCAGTGGCAAGCCTCTTTGTGCTTGGAAGACGAGCGGCTCGCCCAAACCATTTGGGGTTTAAAGTTTCCCAATCCCGTAGGATTAGCTGCTGGATTTGATAAAGACGGTGCTGCTGCTGGCATTTGGGGAACCCTGGGTTTTGGTTTTGCCGAACTCGGTACCGTAACGCGACACGCGCAACCGGGCAATCCCCGTCCTCGATTATTTCGCCTGTGGCGAGATCGAGCGGCTCTCAATCGCATGGGATTTAATAATTGCGGTGCAGCTCAAATGGCACTCAATCTTGAAAGCGTCCCGCCGCACCTGCGCCAACTCGTCCCCATGGGAATTAATCTGGGTAAGTCGAAAGTAACTCCCCTAGAAGAGTCGGCCCGAGATTACTTCGAGAGCTTTCGCTGCTTAAAAGCGTTGGGAGACTATTTTGTTGTTAATGTTTCCTCACCCAACACGCCGGGTTTGCGATCGCTACAGGCTCCAACTCAGCTAGAGCCAATACTGAGTACTCTGCAAACAGAAAATCACACTACACTGCCTATTTTAGTCAAAATTTCCCCCGACTTAGCTTGGGAAGATATGGCTGCCGTGGTAAAACTCGCTCGCGAGTACAATTTAGCCGGGATTATTGCTACGAATACGACGATTCGGCGAGATGGTTTGCAAACTCAAGTGCTTCCCAAGACGGGTAAACCAATAACAGAAGAAGCCGGGGGAATTAGCGGTGCGCCGTTACGATCGCGATCGACTCAAGCCATTCGGTTTATCTGGCAGCAAACCCAGGGGCAAATCCCCATCATTGGGGTGGGCGGGATTTTTACCGCCCAGGATGCCTGGGATAAGATTACTGCTGGGGCAAGTCTGATACAAGTTTATACGGGATGGGTTTACCAGGGACCTTGGATGGTGAAAAATATCCTCGCCGGATTGTTAGAGAAACTGGATGAAAATGGATTAACTCATATTTCTCAAGCGATCGGGATCGAAAATGGGATAGAAGAGGCAGGAGAATCCGGGGGAGAGTGAATGGATAATTGACAACAAAAGTCGGTGACTCGTTATTCTCCCTTTCCGAATTCCGAATTCGGAATTCTCCCCTTACCGTTTGAATCCCTTGAAAAAAGCGATCGCCCGCTGCCAGGTATCGGGTTCGGTTAAAATGCCTTGACTGGGGCTAAACAACAGTGCCAGCACAAAAAAGCCGAACACCACCATCACGATCGCCGGACCGGAAGGTAAGTCAAAATAATAGCTTAAATACATCCCACTGACCGTAGAAATAATCCCGAAAATTGTCCCTCCAATCATCATTTGATCGAGTTCTTTGACGAGTAAATAGGCGGTGGCTGCCGGACCGGTGAGGAGAGCGATAACCAATAGAACGCCGACGGTTTGCATGCTGGCAACAATCGTGAGGGTAATTGCCACGATTAAACCGAAATACATCACCGTGACCGGTAATCCACTGGCTTTTGCCCCGAGGGGATCGAAGGTATAAAACTGTAATTCTTTATAAAATAATTTGGTAAAAAGGAGGACGAGTGCCGCCCCGATCGAGGTTTGCCAAACATCCGATCCTCGCACCCCTAAAATATCACCAAATAAAAGATGAGTGAGATCGATGCGATTAGTTCCAAGTAACGTAATCAGGATAATTCCCAATCCCATAAAACTAGCCAGAGTTAATGCCATTGCCGTATCGACTTTGACCGGCGATCTCGTTTGAATTAGACCCACGACGAGGGCACTCAAAATTCCGGCTAAAAATGCCCCAATCGATAAATT
Organism: Zarconia sp.; assembly: GCF_057467645.1. Taxonomy (NCBI): domain Bacteria; kingdom Bacillati; phylum Cyanobacteriota; class Cyanophyceae; order Oscillatoriales; genus Zarconia; species Zarconia sp. The sequence continues at coordinate 36,712 of NZ_JBRJXU010000059.1, read as the reverse complement.
AATCTCTAGAAAAAAAGCGATCGAAATTCCCGGTAAAACAGCATGAGAAATTACCCCAGCCATCATTCCCATTTGCTGAACGATGGCGTAACTTCCAACAATCGCACACAAAAGTCCCAAGCCGACGCCAATTAAAATCGCATGGCGCATAAATTCAAATTGTAAGGGATCGACCAGCCAATTCAACAACACCATCCCCCTCAAACAAACAGATTCGAAATCGTCCGACCGTAGGCTTTTTTCAAGTTTTCTGAGGTCAAGACTTCTTTTTTATCTCCAGCGGCGATTAACTCTCGATCGAGCAGTAAAATGCGATCGTAATGCTCCAAGGTTTCTCCTAAATCGTGACTGACGACTAAGAGGGTTTTCTCTTCCAATTTCAGTTCGTCAAACACATCAAATAGAATCGTTTCGGTCTTTTTGTCAATTCCAGAAAAGGGCTCGTCAAAAAAGAATAATTGAGCTTCTTGTGCCAAGGCTCTGGCTAGAAAAACTCGCTGCTGCTGTCCGCCGGACAACTGGCGAATTTGACGCTGGCGATACTCCCACATTTCCACTCGCGTCAGGGCTTCGCGAACGATTTCCCGAGAGCGGCGACCCGGCGATCGCAACCAACCCGTTGCCCGCACCCGCCCCATCATCACCACGTTCTGGACGGTAATCGGGTAGTCCCAATCGACGGCATTGCGCTGGGGAATGTAAGCGACTCGTTTTAATTGTACCGGTAAGGGTCGAGCGTTGAAGCGAATCGTCCCGTTTGCGGCGGGAATCAGTCCCAGAATCGCTTTGAGAACGGTACTTTTCCCCGCACCGTTGGGACCGAGCAATCCTGTAAGCTGTCCCGGTTGTAGCGAAAACGAGAGGTCGCGAACTGCCCAAGTCTGACGATAGCGTACCGCCAGATTGCAGACTTCAAGCATAGTTAATGAGAATGAAGGTCGTATCTCATCATAGACCCAAAATGATTATGATTCTCACTGGTGAGATGCGTTAAAAACTCCAAAGATGGGCTTTATGGTTCTGCTCAATTCACTCACCAAATCAAGTCCAAACGTGTCTGAGCTTTCTCTAGCGCCTGCTTCGGCGGGGTGCCCAGCAGCGTCGATTCGATCGCCCGTCCCAAACTATCGGAGAGGCGGGAGTAATTCGGCAGCGTCGGACGCGATCGGGCCCATTTCATCTGGTCGAGAAACACTTCCAGTACCGGCTGTTGCGCAACGAATTCCCGATACTCCTGACTTTCTCGCGCCTTCAAGTTAATCGGTAAATATCCCGTTCCCAGAGACCATCCAATTTGAAACGCCTCGCCGGCCACGTACTCCAAAAACTCCAATGCCGCTCGTTCCCGTGCTGGGGTCGTTTTCATCACGAATAAATTTTCCCCCCCGACAACAGCGGCCCGATCGAGATTCGCCGGCATGGGAATCACACCGTAATCGATCCCCGTCGCTTCGAGTTGCGCCAGCGTCCAGGGACCGGTAATTTGCATCGCCACCCGTCCGGCGAGGAAGTCATCGAGTTCGTATCCCCGTTCCGGTTGGGATAAAACCACCGTCCCATCCGCGACCAAATCCGACCAAAATTGCAAGGCGGCGATCGCTCCAGAATTGGTCAAATCCGGCTTTCCATCGCGCACCAACTCACCACCGGCACTGTAGAGAAATGGTAGCCAAGTAAATACCACCCATTCTCCTTTCCCCAAAGACAGTAACATCCCGTAGCGATCGCTCCTCCCATCGCCATCCTCATCTCGGGTTAACTGGTTGGCGGCTTGGCGCAGTTCCTCCCAGTTTTGGGGTAACTGGGTAATTCCAGCGGCTTCAAACAAACTGGGACGGTAGAAAATCCCTGCATTATTGGTCGCCATAGGAATCGACCAAATGCGCTCGTCCAACGTCATTCCCCCCAAAAGTGCCGGATCGATTTCAGATTTGACGGGGGAGGAATCGAGCCAGTCTTCGATCGAGCGAATCGCCCCCAGTTGCACCAGTTGACCCGTCAGCATCGGGGTAAACCAAAGTAAATCTGGCGGTGCGTTGCCCACCACCGCCGTTAAAATTTTGGGCAGTTGCCCGTCAGGTTGTCCGATATAGGCTGGGGTAACGTGGATATTGGGATGAGTTTGGTTGAAGCGATCGACCAATTGGGCGAAGACATCGCGATTTGGAGGTGGATTGATGCCGTGCCAAAGGGTTAACTCGATAGTATCGCGTTCTGGCTGCGGGCTAATGCCGCAACTCGTTAGCAGCAAGCTGCCACTCAACAGACAAGCCAGGACTGGGGAAACCCGAGACCAAAATCTTGCTCGATCGAGATAGCGTAATCGGTTGAGGACTTCGTTAAAGAATGTGTCGAGTAATTTTAATGCCCCCAGGAGGGCTAACGCGAGAAAATACAAGGTCGATCGTTGAGTGAGGTGCTACTGGCAGTGTAGTACAACAGGAAGGTTGACGAAAAATAATGGCTAACAACTCTCCATGACGTGGAGGCTTTCAATCCTGGATTTTTGGTAAATTTTTAATTTTTAATTTGCGTGGAGCGATATAGTTAAGATTATGTCCGTGCTAGTAGAACTTCTGTGGGCCTTTATCGGTCTGGTGCTGACCATTTGCGGCACCTTAGTGGAAGCTTCGGTCGCGCTTCCCCCTTGGAATGGAGCCGAATCTGGAATTCCCACCTATTCTCTTGGGGTCACGTATCAAATTGGAGCTGTATTGCTGGTTGGATGCCTCGGTGGCAAGAATGCCGGAGCCATCTCTCAAACGGCGTATATTATTTTAGGATTAACCCCCTGGTTTCCAATTTTCGATCGAGGGGGAGGTCTTGACTATATCGGACAACCGGCTTTTGGATATATTCTTGGCTTTCTGCCAGGAGCTTGGGTGTGTGGCGCTTTAGCATTTCAGACTCGTCGTTGTGTAGAATCGCTGGGTTTGAGCTGCTTGGGCGGTTTGTTGACAGTACATATTACAGGACTGGCGTATCTCGCCGTGCTGACTTCCTCGAAGCAAGATTGGCTGGCTTTGGCAACCACTTATTCCTGGAATATGCTTCCCGGACAGCTTGCCATTGCCTGTGCCGTGACGGTTTTGGCGTTAGTCACCCGGCAGGTTTTGTTTTATTAGGAGTCAGAATTGGGAGTAAGGATGTCGAGATTTCGACGAGCGATGCCGTCGCGTCTGTCGGGGAAATCGCTATTGAGCGTCACATCGCACATTCTGTGGAATTCCTGTTTCGATCGCGCTTCTAGTATGCCCTCAAGGGGAGATTTTTCTGTCGATGGAGTGCCCGCGATCCGAAAAACTCCCCCGATCGCCCGTTGCAGTCCCAGAAGTCCGGTGCCAAGACCGATCGCTGTCATTCCTGACTCGCTATTACCATTTGCAAGTTATTCGATTTCGAACTCTCTATGGCAGGACATAGTAAGTGGGCAAACATCAAACGCCAGAAGGCGAGAGTGGATGCCGCCAAAAGCAAAGTATTTACCCGTCTCTCCCGAGAAATTATCGTGGCGGCCCGCAGTGGGGTTCCCGATCCCGAGGGCAATTTTCAACTGCGCAACGCGATCGCCAAGGCTAAGGCCGCTGGTATTCCCAACGATAATATCGATCGGGCGATCGCCAAAGGGGCGGGAACCCTCGGGGGAGGCAGCGATAATTTTGAGGCGATTCGCTATGAAGGCTACGGTCCCGGTGGCGTAGCGATTCTGGTGGAAGCCTTCACCGACAACCGCAACCGCACCGCTGCCGATTTGCGGGCGGCTTTTAGCAAAAATGGCGGTAATTTGGGAGAAACCGGGTGCGTGAGTTGGATGTTCGATCGCAAAGGTGTCGTGGAAATCTCCGGAACGGTGGATGAGGAGAAGTTGCTCGAAGTTTCCCTCGATGGCGGGGCCGAGTCCTATGAGTTACTCGAAGGAGACGACAGCGAGGGTGCGGAGGTCTTCTGCGAGACCAGCGATTTAGAAACCCTCTCCCAGACCCTGCAAGCTGGGGACTTTTCGGTGGTGCAGGCGGAGTTGCGCTGGATTCCCACGACAACGATGGAGGTAATGGAAACCGAACAAGCGCGATCGCTGCTTAAATTAATGGATGCCTTGGAAGAGTCGGACGACGTACAGAACGTCACGGCGAACTTTGAGATGGGAGACGAGTTGATGTCGCAAATGCTCGACTGACGCTTCCTGTGGATATGGCGCTCGCCATCCCATAAATAAAAGCTCCCGGGTCTAGCGCTGGGAGCTTAGTGGGAATAGGATGTATTATTTTTCCAGATTAGCAATCTAACGTGAGGTTTTCGGAAAGACAGCGATCGGGCGCGGAAACAATCGGATACACTCCTTTACATGGATTGGTGTGAGCGCGGGATTCGTCTTCGAAACCCAGCTCAAGTCCCCCAACTTACGTACGCAATAGACAGCACGATCGTTCCACCCCACTTAACAATGTCCCAGCCTAAAACCAATATTTCCCAGAAGCGCTATCTGATTGCTTCGGTTCTCTCTCCTGCGGTTAAACTGTGGTTGCGATCGCAAGTCCAACGGGTCGAAAAATTAGAGGTGGCGATCTCCGGACGGAATCAAGACATTCTCAAAGGGTATATTCCCAGTATTTCGATCTCCGCTCAGAAAGCAGTGTATCGGGGATTGCACTTGAGCCAAATCCTCGTTCGAGGTCAGAATATTCGGATTAACCTGGGACAAGTTCTCAAAGGTGAACCCTTACGCTTGTTGGAACCCATTGAGATCGAAGCAGAACTTCAGTTGAATGAAGCGGATTTTAATGCTTCTCTCAAAGCCAAAATTCTCCAAGAGGCGATCGCCTCTTTTTTTGACGCTCGACTGCCTCAACCCATTGACTGGCAAAATACTCAAGCAACTCTAGAGCCAGATCGACTGATTCTCGAGGCCGCGACTCCCGCAGCATCGGGGACACAACCCGCCCAACCCATAACTGTGCAGATGGATGTTCGATTGATGGGTGAGGACAAACTGCAACTTGACAACCTCCAAATCCACGGATCGTCCACAGCAAAAACGATTGCCACCCTAGAAAGCGTGACCTGGGAGTTAGGTTCGGATGTTCGTCTCAAAGAACTGAGCTTAGATCCCCAAACACTTCAGTGTCGCGGAACCGCGATCGTTAGAAGTGAATAGCGATCGATCGGACTTTTGAAGAAAGCTTTATATATCGAGTAAAATCTATACAAAAAACACACATTATCTGCGATCGCGATCGCAGCACATTCCGTTTTCGATCGCCTAGGATTGAGTTATATCGTGTTAATCCCATAGCACTCTTTCAGACTTAATTGTTACTCAATTCCTTAGGATAAAAATGCAAGCACAGCCTTACGCGGAAAACCTGCAGAAAACGGTCGAAAAAATTTTTTCATCTAATCGCATTTCGCGAACCGAGCATCAGCTTTTTATGACCAGCATACTGTCTCAAGGTTCTTTAAATTCCGACGAGGAAAACTTAATCAACAAAGTCTTAGATAAACTGAGCCGTGGTTTGATTCAAACGGTTGATTAATTATTTTCCAGTTCGATCGACTCTTTTTGCTTTCATATTTAAGACTATATTAAATTTTATACAGCAACTTTTATCGCGAAGTCTGCTGACAATTACTCCTGCGCTAGATCGGGAAATTTGCGAATCTATTTTCCATGCCCTATTCCTCTCCCTTACCTGAAAAAAACTTATACTAATTCTATGTGAAGCTGGCTCAAAAAAATGCGCTCAAAAGCTTACCGATCAAGAATAAATTTAGCGCAGCTTCATGGAGAAATGGTATTATCCAAAACTTACATAAATTTAAAATATTTACGCTCAAAAAAGATGATAAAACATTGAGATAGAATAAGTTTTAGAATAATCTATAAAAATAGATAGTGCTTCTCAGACTCATGAGGGACCGAGTTTCTAGTTTTAGGGAACGGGAAACCGGGAAGAGGAAATAGAATTTGGGTGTACCTCATAAGAGGCGAGAATTGCGATATATAAAATAATGTTTTTCAGAGATGGTGAAATCCGATCGCTGAATCTACAGCCTAAAATCGAGCGTCATCTAGCAAGTGTTAGCCGACTTTCGATCGAAATCGGCAACTCGGAAAGCAATATCAAGTCATCTATTCTGAAGTCATATGTAAAGTGCGCGATCGCCTTGGACTGCCCTATCCTAAATTTAAGGATAAATCTTCGCTAAAATGCTTGACTCGGCTTCCGCAGTCATTCGCGTCGTCATTAGAAGGAGCCATCGATAACGATGACCTGGAATCCAGACACCCCGATTCAAAGTGGAAAGTATATTATCGAACGACAATTAGGCGTAGGTGGCTTCGGCATTACCTATCTCGCAAAGCAAAAAAATGGCGATCGGGTTGCCATCAAAACCCTCAACGATAAAGTGCGCCAGAGACGGGACTTTGAGAAATGCCAGCAAGACTTTCTCAACGAAGCTCTGCGTTTGGCTCAATGTCGCCATCCCCATATTGTGAGCATTCACCAACTCGTCCAGCACGATTCTTTGTGGTGCATCGTCATGGACTACATCGACGGGACGAATCTCGGTAAATTGGTGGAACGGGATGGAGTCCTCTCCCAAACCCAAGCCCTTCAATACATCAGGCAAATTGGAGATGCTCTGGGCATCGTTCACGAACAAGGTTTTTTGCACCGAGATATCAAACCCTTGAATATTCTCGTTCGCAGCGATCGCGCCGAAGCCGTTCTGGTCGATTTCGGCATGGTGCGCAAATTTACCCCCAACCTCACCCAAGACCATACCGAATACGTGTCTAAAGGATTCGCCCCCATCGAGCAATACGATCGCCGATCGCAACGAGGCGCGTATACCGATGTCTATGGCTTAGCGGCAACCCTGTACGCCTTGGTAACCGGGGAAGTACCCGAGTCGGCAACCCTCAGAGATCGCCGCGTCGCTAGAGGTCAAGGCGATCCCTTAATTCCCCCCAAAGAACTCAACGATCGCCTGAGCGATCGCATCTGTAACGCCATCTCGGTGGGGATGGCGATCGAACCGGAACATCGCCCCCAGTCCGTTGCGGCTTGGTTAAGTTTGCTCGGAGTCGAACCCTTCTCGATGGATACGACGGATACTAGCGATCTGTCCGCTGCCCCCGCAGCCATTTCCCTCTGGAGTTCGGCGGTGGGAATGGACTATTCGAAATTGCGCGATTTATTAGCCGCCGGGAAATGGCAAGAAGCCGATCGAGAAACTGAGAGCATTTTGTTACAAGTACGCGATCGCCAAACCGATGGCAAAATGACCGTGGAAGACGCGCGCAAATTTCCCTGTCGCGACTTGCGCACCCTCGATCGATTGTGGGTGGAATACAGCGGCGGACGCTTCGGCTTTAGCGTCCAAAATCGTCTCTGGCGAAGTCTTGAGAAAGATTACGAACGATTTTGCGATCGAGTGGGATGGCGCAGTGACGGCACATGGCGACCCTACGCCCAACTGAATTTCGAGGCTACCGCACCGGAAGGACACCTACCCAGTTGGGGACGACGCGGGCGCTTGTGGTCGTTTTTCGGATCGCGCATTCGTAAGTGCGGCCTGTAGGGGGCTTTGGGAGCATCGGAGGCAGGGGAAGCAGGGGAGGCAGGGGAAGAAAATGCACTTAGCTATAAAAACTAAAAATTCACATTCTCCATCCCCACCTCTCCGCATCCCCACCTCTCCGCATCACCGCGTCTCCGCGTCTCCGTGTCCCCGTGTCTCCGTGTCTTCCCCACACCCCACACCCTACACCCTACACCCCATCCCCGCGTCCCCGCGTCCTCCTCTACCCCTCCATCGTTTCTTCCACTGCGTAGTCGGTTCGAGGGAACTGGTTTGTTGTTCGATTTGGCGGCGTTGGAGAATGCGATCGCCCGTATCGGTGAGGGTTGGATCGCGATAGGGAACGGCGGCGCGGGTTTCTAGGTGTTCCCACTCCCGTGTCGATAAAGGCGGTAATTCCAAAGGCTGCAAGCTGGCAACGGTTCCGGGGGTGCGCCGTCCTACTGGAGAGGTCGAACCCAGATACCACCCGGCTTCGAGAAGGGCCGATCGGACGATCGCCGAACAGGAATAGGTGGCTAAATAGGCGGATTGGTCCGCGCAGGTGGCCACTTGCGCTAGAAATTCCACCGTCCAGAGTTGGGGGCAAGTGGGGGGAGAAAAGGGATCGAGAAAAATGGAATCGGCTTGGAAGTCGGCATCTCGCACCTGTTGGATGGTTTGTCGCGCATCGCCGATGAGGAGTTGAGCGTGAAGTCGATCGCTTCTGAGGCTGCCGGAACTCGCAAGTTGGGCGAGCAATTGCTCAACCTCTTCGGGCCACTGGGATAGCAATCCAGACTCGATCGCCGCTTGGGGAACGCTTCGATCGCACTCTAACCCGATTAACTCCACCTGGCAGTTGGGATTTGCCTGCCAAATGGCACTCAGGGCAGCCGCACTGTTATACCCGAGTCCGTAACAAATATCGAGCAATCGCAACCGGGGTTTCTTTGCCCGTTCTACCAGTTGGGTGGGTTGAACGAATTTAGATTGGGCTTCGAGTTTTGCACCGTGGTGGCTGTGGAAGAGTTGGCCGAAGGTTTCGGAGAAAAAGGTGCAAGAACCGTCTTCGGTGAGTTGAGGCTTTAACAATTAATAATTAACAATTAACAATGAATCGAAAAACTGAGTTCATCATAGATGACGATCGCCCATGGGCAGAGGTGGCATCGGACAGTTTCATTATCCGATCGAGCCGGGGTAAAAACTCGAATCGTCATGACGATCGCCAACTTCCAACTGGGAATCCTAAAGGTATCGTCTCCACGGTGACTGCCATGAACGAACCTCGATCGTCCCCAACGACCTCGCGTCAACTTCCCCCGAGCATTCCTATCCTCACTGCCATCGCCACCACTACCTCAGTGACGTTCTCGATCGCCTTTTGGGTGGCCGCTTTATTTCTCGTTCCCCCGATGAGGACGATTTACAACCAGCTCGGAGCTGAATTACCCCTAGCGACTCAATGGATGTTCGTTCGTGGTGGCTGGGGTTTGATGTGGCTCGGTGCGATTTGGAGCGGCATCTTCTGTTATGGAGCGGACCGACGCTGGCTGTCGCAACGGCTGGCTCGGATTCTCCTGGTGGGAACCCTCGTGGTGATGTTGGTTTATGGGGCGATCGCGTTCTTGGCGCTGTATCAGCCTTTCGTGGCGGTGATGGGGTAGATCGGATAAACGATGGCTGCCAGCCATGAGCTGAATGCAAAAATCCCCTCATCTTCGGACGAGGGAATTAATGAGTACAACGGTTTCCAACTAATCCGATTTAACCCAATCGGTAGGGTCTGGGAAGCCGATGGCTCCCGGACCGAGTATACCTGTTTCCAACTAATCCGATTTAACCCAATCGGTAGGGTTTTCTTTTTCTGGCCCCATGTTCGATAAAAGTGGTATGAAGTTTCCAACTAATCCGATTTAACCCAATCGGTAGGGTGATCATTGAACGTGAGTCGTTCCAATTACTTCCTGTTTCCAACTAATCCGATTTAACCCAATCGGTAGGGCTATTATCAGTGGCCTGTAAAAGCAGACCAACTACAGGAGTTTCCAACTAATCCGATTTAACCCAATCGGTAGGGCAAAATCCTCTCTGCCGGTTCCATCGCCCTCTGCTGTTTCCAACTAATCCGATTTAACCCAATCGGTAGGGTGTTCGTCTGAGAGACCAGACGGAGTCAGGGTTTCAAGCGTCAAATCGACACACCCCCTGGAACGAGTATAAATCGACTCTGCAAAACGCGCAACGACAGCCCTCAAACCCTTACCCCATAAAGCATCGACACACCTCAACGAGAGAATGGGGGTTTTGGCGATTCCCCCAGGTGTGTCGATGGGAGTGATGCTAAAGAGTAAATTCATCCAAACGCTCACCAAATATTGGTTACAGCGACTCAAGTTAATTAGTACATTAATCATAAAGCCATCGACACACCTCCGACCGATCGAATGCAAAAAATTAGGAAATTGGCAGCGTCCCCAGATGAGACGGAGCGATCGCCCGAGAACGACAAAACTCTCAAGACAAGATAGTGCAACCGTTACAGCTATATTTTTTGCGATAAATTCGAGCGATCGAGGCTCCAAAAACGGCATAGACAAGGAGGTTTCCGCTTTTGCCCGTAGAAAAGGGGTTGTCTAGAGAAAACGTCAGATCTTCTCAGCTTATCGTTGTACCCGATTGTTATCAGTTGGTCATTGTCAATTGTCAATTGTCAATTGTTCCCGAATCGCCTCGATAATCCGAGTATTGGCTTTAGGGAAGGGATAATCATCCAACTCATCAACACTCACCCAGCGAATTTCATCGCATTCGATCGGGCGGGGTTCGCCGCTGACGTACTGGCAGTGGTGCACGTGGAGGGTGACGCGAAAATGGGTGTAAGCGTGTTCGACGGTGATGAGTCGATCGCCCACACTCACCTCAATTCCCAATTCTTCTTGAATTTCTCGCCGAACGCACCCTTCAACAGTTTCCCCCGGTTCGATTTTGCCACCGGGAAACTCCCACATCCCCCCCAATAAGCCTTCCTGGCGGCGGCGATCGATTAAAATTTGCCCTTCGTCGTTCCAAATAACGGCAACGCCAATTTGCTTGTGAGGGATGGGAGAACGGGTTTCGCGCATGGGTATCTCTGATTGCTTTTCCAAATTGTACGCCGCGCAGGACGTTCTCCAAGGACAAAGCAAACAGGCGGGATTTTTGGGGGTACACAGCGTTGCTCCCAAATCCATTAAAGCTTGATTAAAATTTCGCGGTTGTTGGGTATCGAGGAGGGTTTCCGATAGCTGCCACAAATCGTTTAAAGCCTTCGCGGGGGGGATGGGGAGGGCGACGAGTCGGGCGAGAACTCGTTTGACGTTACCATCTAAAATGGGGACGGGTTGGTTAAATGCGGCGCTGAGAATCCCGCCGGCGGTACTGCGTCCGATACCGGGCAGGGCGAGAACCTCCTCAAATCGATCGGGAAAAATACCGTTGTGCTGGCTGACGACTTCTCCGGCGGCTTTGTGGAGATTGCGGGCGCGGGCGTAGTATCCCAGACCCTGCCACGCTTTGAGAACGTCTTGCAAATCGGCAGCGGCGAGAGCTTGAACATCGCCAAATCGATCGAGCCAGCGGTGGTAGTAAGGAATAACCGTTTTAACCTGGGTTTGCTGGAGCATGATTTCCGAAACCCAGATCGCGTAAGGGGTGGCATGTCGCCGCCAGGGCAAATCTCGACCCGATCGCCCGTACCATTGAAGGAGCGATCGTCGCAGTCGAGCCATCGGTAGAGAATCCAGAACGCCCGAAAGATGGCTCGGAGGCTGCGCGCGTTTAGCCACCCGATGACCGATCCTCGTCCGAAACCGGAGTGGGCGATTGTTCCCAGGCTTTCTCGAAGGTCAGTCGTTGTTCTGCATTGCGCATGAAATAACCGCTCATCATCGCCGAAGCCAGCAAGCGTCCTAAATTTTCTCGACTGGTGGTGATACTCACGCCAAAATTATCGGGAGGCAAATTGCCCAACAGTCCGGTAATATTGCGCTCGATGACCTGAAACACTTCTTGAGAAGCGGGTTTCGAGAGCGCGGAAACCGTTTCCGGACTCAGGGATTGCATGTAATCCCACAGTAAATTGACTTGTTCGGAATTATCGTCCACAAATTCTTGAGACTGTTGAAATGGATGGTTCAATTTAACCTCCTCCGAGCAAAAAATTTTGCTTCGGGTTATACAATACTTCAATTCAATAAACTTCAGTCGATCTCTCTTTTTAAAGCTATCTCGAGTTGAAGCTCTTTCAACTTCAATGTAACAGGAGGCATCCTAGGCAGACAGTGGTCGGAACCGAACTCTAGACTGCGGGTTTTCACACTTTTTTGCCGTTCCGCGCAATCTAGGCTCGATAAAAAAAATTGTTTTTGACGCTGACATACACGATTATAGCTCAGTCTTCCGAACTCAAAAGTACCCGTTGGGGAGACTGGCAAATTGTGAAGCGCGCAACAAACTTGAGTCACCCATGGTGCCGATCTCTACGATCTGACCTCGAAAAATTACATTAAAATGACCTAATATGCCCGGTGTTAAACTAAAGAGCACAAAATTTAGATTCCAATTCGAGTTTAGTTTTTTTTATTTCTTTCCATTTCATCGATCGTTCCTCCAAATATATGATGATTGCCCGAGATCGAACCCGAAACTGGCAGCCTATTATCGAACAATTTGAAGCCGTTGTCGGTCCCCGTGGGGTTGTTCGCCGCAAAGAAGAGTTGCTCACCTACGAATGTGATGGCCTCACCAGCTACCGGCAGCGTCCGGCGGTTGTCGTCTTGCCCCGCACCACCGAACAAGTCGCCGAGGTGGTGAAAATTTGCGATCGCGCCAATATTCCCTGGGTTGCCCGAGGAGCCGGTACGGGACTCTCTGGGGGGGCGCTGCCAGTGGAAAATTGCGTGGCGATCGTCACGGCTTTGATGAAACGAATCCTCAAGGTGGATCTCGAAAATCGGCAAGTGGTGGTGCAGCCGGGGGTCATCAATAACTGGGTCACGCAAACCGTCAGCGGAGCGGGATTCTACTACGCCCCCGATCCCTCGAGCCAAATTATCTGCTCCATTGGCGGTAACATTGCCGAAAATTCCGGCGGCGTACACTGCCTCAAATACGGCGTTACCACCAATCACGTTCTGGGTTTGAAGCTGGTTCTCCCCAACGGCGATATCGTCGAGACGGGCGGGGCGGTTCCAGAAATGCCGGGGTACGATCTGACGGGCATTTTTGTCGGTAGCGAAGGGACGTTGGGTATCGCCACGGAAATTACCCTGAAAATTCTCAAAGTCCCAGAAGCCGTTTGCGTCCTGCTGGCGGATTTTGCCAGTATCGAGGAAGCCGGGGCGGCCGTTGCCGATATTACCGGGGCGGGCATCATCCCAGCGGGAATGGAGATGATGGACAATCTGAGCATCAACGCCGTGGAAGATGTGGTGGCACTGGGGTGCTATCCTCGCGATGCCGTGGCGATTTTGCTGGTGGAACTCGATGGTTCGACGGTGGAAGTGAGTCAAAATAAAGAGAAAGTGGCCCGGCTGTGCCGGAAGAATGGCGCCCGCAGCATCACCACGGCGAACGACCCCGAGACCCGCATGAAACTTTGGAAAGGTCGCAAAGCAGCTTTTGCCGCCGCCGGTCATATGAGTCCCGACTATTACGTGCAAGATGGGGTCATTCCCCGCTCTCAACTGGCTTACGTTCTCAAAGAAATCGAAGCCCTTTCCGAACGCAGCGGATACCGGATTGCGAACGTCTTTCATGCGGGGGATGGAAACCTGCATCCTCTAGTCCTTTACGATCGCACCCAAGAAGGAGCCCTCGAGGCGGTTGAAGAAGTGGGGGGCGAAATTCTCAAGCTGTGCGTCGAAGTTGGGGGAACGATTTCCGGAGAACACGGCATTGGGGCTGATAAAAGATGTTACATGCCGAATCTCTTTGCCGAAGCCGACTTAGAGACAATGCAATGGGTTCGCGATTGTTTTAATCCGAAGGGACTGGCCAATCCGGGAAAAATTTTCCCGACACCGCGCACCTGCGGCGAAGCTGCTCGGGCAAAGGTCGAACTCCAGCAGCAGGTTGAAGGGGTCGAGCTGTTCTGAGACGCGCTCTGAGGGTGAATGATGTCCGCTCTTCCCCGTTGGATGGATAGATACCATTCCGAGACTGAAGAAGACTAAAGAACGTGGGTGAAATCGTATGTTGCAACAATATCGAGTCTGAGGATCTCGAAGCGGAATCGCGATCTCGAAAATGGAGCTACCCCAAGCTCGACGATCCGAACTCGCGGCATATAGCAGTAGCCACTGTCGTTAACGTCACTTCGGGATAAAACTGTTACCGGCGAGGGTGAGGTGTAGGGTGTAGGGTATGGGGTGTGGGGAATTCGCAAAGCGCTATCCTCGATTCTAACTCACCCACCTCCAGTTAGGGAACTTCAGTCCCTCTGGGCCTTACCGCCTTCGGCTTAACCCGAACTGACGTTAGTTAGGACACTCAAGATCGTGGGCTGGGGGCTTCGGGGCTTGTGGGGGCAGGGGGAGGAACGATCGCGGGTTAATTGCGGTTAATTGCACAATTGTCCGGCGTTATCCGAACCGCTTTAGTGGTTGCTATAAATCGTTGAATTGCAGCAAAAATGAATCCGAATACGATCGTGGGTTATTCAGCGCGCTGTTTCTGTTGGGCGACAAAATATTGCAGATTGCGAGATGGTAGAGCGCGATGGTAGCACAATGGCAGGGATGGATTCGGTTTTGGCAGCGTCGATCGCGTGCGGGATGGGAACCTCGTCAGCTCTTGGTGTGGATTGCGGCTGGTGGGGCGATTGCTTGTATCGCGATCGTGGCATTTTCGAGTTATCAATTAGCCCGAGCATTAACCATCGAGGAGTTTCAAAACAAGATGGTCCTCGACGTTCAGTTAGGGGTCGATCGCCTGGATGGGTGGCTGGCCGCTCACCAGGCAACCCTACAAGCCATCGCCCGCACCCCCACCGCCCAAACCTTGGATCGCGATCGAGTATCGTCTTATTTCAACCGCGAAGTTGCTTCTTCAGAAGAATTGCTCGATTTGGCTTTAGGTAGTTTCCAAGACATCATTTACTCGACCCATACCATCAACCGATACTCACCGAGTTACCAAACCGTTCGCGACGCACTCCAAGGAGAAGTGGCGGTTTCCGATCCGAGATTTTCCTTTGCCTCGGGCATTCCTCAAGTGACGATCGCGGTTCCAGTGGGGTGTACGAGCGCACTCTGTCTGAATTCGCAGCCGATCGGATTTGTCGCTGGAACGTTTGAAATCCAGCCATTGATGGCAATGGTGGAAGCTTTAAAATTCAAATATGCTACCGGGAGTTATGCCTTCGTTCTCAATCGCGTCGGACAACCGATTGTCGATCCCCAGGAACGCTGGAACAAAACCACCTTACTCAAATCTCCCGATTCAAACCTCCAACACATCGCACGACAAGCAATTAACAAGAAAAATAGTATCGAACGACTGGAACTGAATGGGGAATCGGTTTACGTCGCCTACCAACCGCTTCAACAGGTTAATTGGTCCCTCGCTTTAGTGGTTCCTCTGGGCTACCTCGAATCTCAACTCGTGCGACTGAATATATTGGCCGTCGCGTTGGGTATCTTGTTGGTCTTGGCAGTGGGGTTTGCCTTAAGGCAGGCAGTCTCAGCCCAAAAAAACCGCTCTCTTGCGGCGCAAGAAGGATTGCTCGATCGCCTCACCAGCAGGATTCACGCTTCGTTAGAACTCGATCGCATCGTTGATACCACCGTTGAAGAACTCGTCGAACTCCTGAGCTTGGATCGGGCGGCTTTCGGTTGGTATTCTCCCGAAGAGCGGATACTCGATATTCAGTGGGAATGCGATCGACAAGGAAAATTCAGTAGTCTCGGGCAATTTGCCGTCCCGATGGATTTCGAGTTTCAATTACGGCAGGGTCATCGCATTATCCTCAAGTGTATCGATATTGACGTTCCCGCCCGAAATGTGGAACTCGAAGCTCATAGTTATACTGCACTGCCGATTCGACCGTCGTACCATCGGCTGGGATATCTCATCTGCATTCACGCCACGGGCTGGTTTTGGCGAAACAGCGAACAAGTTTTATTGCGATCGGTGGCCAACCAATTGGCGATCGCCATTACTCAATCTCATCTGTACGCCCAAACTCAAAGTCAAGTCGAACAGCTCAATCAAACATTATCGAAGCTCAAAACCACTCAGGCTCACCTGATTCAAACGGAAAAAATGTCGGGTCTGGGTCATCTGGTGGCGGGACTCGCCCACGAAATCAACAATCCCATCAATTTTATTTACGGAAACTTGACTTATGTTTCTGAATATGCGTCCGATCTTTTACAATTAATTGACCTGTACGATGGCACGATGACTCAGCAACCTGGGGAAATCGAGCACTTTAAAGAAGATATCGAACTCGATTATATTCGGGAGGATTTACCGGGTATTTTACTCTCGATGAAAGAGGGCGCCGATCGCATTCACAAAATCATTTTATCCCTACGAACTTTTTCCCGCCTCGATGAAGCTCAGAAAAAACCTGTTAATATCTATGAAGGTATCGATAGCACGTTACTTTTACTCAAGAATCGCCTCGAAGATAAGATTAAAATTATAAAAAACTATGCCTACATGCCGGAAGTAGAATGCTATGCCGGACATATGAATCAAGTTTTTCTCTATTTGCTCGATAATGCGATCGAAGCTCTCAAACAGTCTTCTAATCCCGATAAGCAAATCATCATTTCGACAGCCGCTATTCCCAATCCCGAACAACAATCCATTTATATTTCCATTGTCGATAACGGTCCGGGAATTCCACCGGACATTCAAGATAAAGTCTTCGATCCATTTTTTACCACCAAACCCGTCGGTCAAGGAACGGGCTTAGGATTATCAATTAGTTATCAAATTATTGTCGATCTCCATGGCGGTGCCATTTCAATAGACAGCGTTCCGGGGCGGACGGCAGTGATTCTGGAAATTCCCGTTCGCACTTATTAAAATTTTGAGGAAACAGGTTTAAGGCGAGTTTGGGTTAAGGATGTTGAACCCTCAATTTTCGACCCAAACGAGGCAAATTCGTTTTCTGCATCCGAAAATTGACAACGATCGAATGCGGATTTTATATCAGATCCGGGTAATGAACCATAATACGCCATGTGCAACTTAATTCTCCAAAATCCTCTCCCACGGGGGGAAGGGGGAATGGGAAAAGGGGGATTTTTCGACAGGGTAAAACTCGATGGCGTGTCGAGAGTGTCGCTGACATCGGAACTATCCTTCCCCTCATCCGCATCAATAACCATCACTCGTCCCCATGGATGAGAGACTTTCATCCGAAAAGGCGAAGCTTGCACCCGGTCGTCCCGCATACATTAGTAAGTAAGCAAGACAAGTCACGCACCCAAGTTACTTCCCCATTCATCATTGATGAGTGGGGATTTTTTATGTATCAGCACTCAGTTCTCGTGCAACGCGGCAGAAATAACTACCCAGCTCTCAATCAGTGAAAGCTATACACAGTAAGCATTTTTAATGCGCGAATTTTGCATTTTGAATTCTGCGTAGCAGCACTAGGCTGTCAGCATTCAGCCTTAGCTCCCCGATCGCTTTGCAAGATGTTTGCGTCCTATCTTTATCAATTGCGCTTGATTCTGACAGAGCAATTCTTCAAGTGTCACAGGAAATCGTGTTTGCACTCGTTGCTATTTTGGTTAGTTATAGCGGTTCTCATACTCATGAGGTAGAGAGTTTCTGGTTTTAGGGAATGGGGAATGGGGAATGGGGAATAGAATTGGGGTGTACCTCATAAGAGGCGAGAATTGCTATATCGTTAAATCGGCGAACTCGATAACTTTTCTGACTCGGCGATGCCAGCTCACCTCACCAGGAATTTTGAGTATTGACCCGAACTCACGTTACTGACCCACCACGATAAGAATTCAGGCGCGCTCCTTCTCGAAAGTGTTTCTCTTGAGAGAGTGGCATGGGGTCGCCGTTCAACTCGAGCAAATGCTCCTAGATTAGGACTATCGCAACCCCATGGATACAAGAGTGAAGATTCATGCCGCCTCAACCCCTACTCCCACCCACCTTAAAATGCCAGAATTCTGACTCGGATACCTCACCTCAGTTGTCCGTTGTCAACCGATCGATTTTCAACGGCAAGTTCTTATCATGCGCCACACCCCTGAATCGATCTCATGGCGATGGTGCGTCTACCCGACAACTAAACTCCCATCGTGGCAACATCAATTCTCTAGGGTTATCGATTGGATTGTACGAAATCCGATTCAGTGCGAGACATTCCATTGCATCGGTGGTTACAATTGTAAAGAGGATAACCAGTGCAGTGCGATGGAAAAAAATGTTCGTTCTCCTGGCGACCTGGGCAATTGCCGAAGTGATGCTCAACTGTGTCGGACTTGACGATTTAGCGGATTATGGGGAGTTCGTGTTCGATCGCGATCGAGCCGGTCCCCATCAACTAATTTAGGTGCATTCATATCGCTCGACCTCCATCAGATTAAGGCGATCGAAAAACCTAGAGCGAGCTATATCGGCAAGATGAAATGCGATCGCACCCTTGAGAAGCGATCGAACGTTTCCCTTAGATGCGATCGCGATCGCACGATGTATTGCGTGAGATCCAACTCATCAATGTGCAGCCTCACGTCTTTTGATGAGAAAGTTCACGGTTTTTCCGGACCTCGATCGCAGACACGATCTTCGATCGGGACGATACTGGTATACATCAGAGTTCAGGAGTCCAGTACGTGAAACTTCTCTATCGTTTTCAATCTTATCAAGTTCAGTCCAAAAATATCGAAACCCTCGATACCGAAATTACTCCTCACTTTCAAAATCTTCTTAATCGCTCCCGCTACGGGGTTTTAGCCCCGAATAGTAGACGCAATAACTTCGAGTCTTGTCCCGTAGCAGCTCGCGGAAAACCTCACTCTACATCCACGGGTAATCTGCTCGGGGCCTGGGGTTAATCCCTCTGTGACGATTGCAATTTTGTTTGAAACTTCTCAACTTCTCTGACCGAACTCTCTTCGTCACTCCCCTCACAGCCGTAACGGCGATTGAGTCCTAAGTTGCACTTCCATTGCGACCCCATCCGAATCTTTGACTCCGAATTGATGCGTACGGGCGATCGCGCTTGGGTTTGCCGGGGGTACGATCTTTTAAAATCCAGTCTTTAGTGACAACAGGCTTTTACATCCAGGTTTTTCAGTTACAGGCTTATGTCTTCGTTTAATATTCATACTCATGTCTCTTCTGATGGAGACGATCTCAAGTTGTTGCGTTGGAGTGCGGCGAGCGATCGCCCTTTGGAGTCTACCCTTCTCGATGCATGTTTTGGAGGGACGAAGCACTGCACCATCGACACGCCAAGAAGTTCCCCCGATCGATTTGCCGGATGGGGGATGCTGGGAATGCTGGTCGTTCTCGGTGCGGCACTATTGGGTCAACCCAACCAAATTTCTCAGTTTCCAGGGATGTCTCCCGAGATAGACTCGTCGATCGAAAAGAATCGAGGGAGCGATAATTAACCAATAATGCAGCTCAGAATATATTCCTGCAAGGGAACGGGGTTGCCATTTCGATACTTGACCAGGCTATCGACGTAGGCAAAATCCTGCGGTCGCGGACTGATGGGAAAGCGTTTGGGCCAGTAGCCGTATCGCCCTAGAATCGCCCAAACCACAAATCGTGCGGCGTGACCGTTACCGTTGGCATAGGGATGTATCCGAAGAATCTCTTCAAAAACGCGACATGCCACGGCGATCGTATCGAGCAAGTGCTTGACTTTGCGATTCTGCGGACCCGATTTCGGGTGAGTCATATCCAAAACTTCCAGTCCGAACTGAATCGTTTCGGAAAGCTGCTGCATTCGTTCCCCGACGATCTGCGGATGCGCACCAACGCGAGCATCGCCTTTGACGTCGATATTATAGTGTTTGAGACAGTGAAAATCCGAGCCGCGATAGTTGCCAGCAAAATACTCGCACTCGGGTGGGGTGAGTTCGGAGAATAGATGTCGATGCACCGAGCGAGAATCGATGGCGATCGAGGCAGAATCGATTTCCTGACGGCGAAGCTGAACGAGAAGGTCGATCGTTTTCCGTTTGAGGATTATCTCTCGATTGGGGAAATCGGCATATTCCCACTCCGGACAATCTGACGGATACATTCGGGTCAATCGATGGTTTCGACGACATCGCCAGCCAGTTGGGCGGCCCAGGTCTCGATATCTTCATCGGCGCGCGTTTGCAGAGCGGTGACCGCTTGGAAGGCGAGGCACTGTAAATGCATCGATTCGGGACGGGGTTGCAAAGATCGAACTCGAGCGATGAGGTCGAATAAGCTTTGTAAAGATGCGTTGGAGAACGAGGGTCGCGATCGATTCCCAGCAATATCTGCGGCACTCCAAGCGAAGGTTAAATTGGCTTCGGGGTTCGCTAAATTGACACTTTCCATCCTAGCGTTATCCTTTCTATGCAACTTGCAGCGATCGAGATCTCGATCGTGCTTCTATTTTGTCACATTGGTTAGATCGTCTTTGTGGCTGTCCGATCGTATCGGAGTCAATTGTCAATCTTCACCCCATGTATCGGTACGTATCGGTGGTGTCGCGATCGTCGATCTCAACTCGAACTTCGATATGCTAGGAAAGGCCATCGAACCAATTGGAATATCGATCGATGATTAAACTTTATGGTGGTGCGCGCAGCAGAGCAACGATCGTACGCTGGTATCTCGAAGAGCTTGGGGTTCCCTACGAGTTCGTGCTACTGGATATGCGATCGAGCGAGCACCTCAAACCCGAATTTCTTGCGATTAATCCCATCGGTAAAGTTCCCGCGATCGAAGATGGAGATTTAAAACTGTGGGAATCCGGGGCAATTTTGCTGTATCTGGCGCGAAAGTACGGTCAGATGCCGGAGTCGATCGCCGAGCAAGCGATCGTCGACCAGTGGGTGTTATTTGCCAATGCAACCCTCGGACCGGGCATTTTTGTCGAAGCCACCCGAGAACGGGAAAAAGACCGTTTGCTGGCTCCCCTAGATACAATTTTTGCATCCCAACCCTATATGCTCGGCGATCGCTTTGGGGTGGTGGATGTTGCCGTCGGCTCGATTCTGGCTTACATTCCCATGATGCTCCAACTGGACTTGAGCGATTATCCGGCAGTGGTAAAGTACATCGAAGGTATCCAAAATCGTCCGGCTTATCAGAAAGCCATGCAAGGTCGTTAGGGATTTGCCGGTATAGCCACTGCGCTCGTTCGCGATCGAGGGTGGAGGCGAGTGGGGGGAGCTGGGAGAGCGATCGTGAGCCGAACCCTTGAATTTTCGTTGAGCTCAATTGTAAAAAACCTAAACCCCACACCCCACACCCGAGTTAATCGATACGATAAAGAGCGTCGAGTTGTGCTCGAGATAAGTTAGAGCTGGGGACATCGAAGACGATGCGACCTCCGCGCAAACCGATCGTTCGATCGCAATGACTGCGGGCCAATTCGATATCGTGAAGGCTCATCACCAGAGTTTTTCCCATTTTTCGGCTCAAATCGACGAGTAAATCGAGCACTTCCCGACTATTTTCTCGATCGAGACTCGAAATCGGCTCGTCAGCCAGAATGACCGCAGGATTTTGCACCAGAACTCTAGCGATTGCCACGCGCTGCTGTTGCCCTCCCGAGAGTCGATCGATCCGCTCGTAGAGTTTATCGGGAATTCCCACTTGGGTCAGAGCGGCAGTCGCTGTCTCGACTCCCAACGGCCAAAATAAAGAAATTGCCGCTTCGAGCCAAGACCAGCGACCGAGCATACCGGCATTAACATTGTGAATCACCCAGAGTCGCTCGACTAAGTGAAATTGCTGATAGATCGTACCCACCTGTTGTTGCAGCGATCGTAATTGCTTCGGTGCGAGCTGCGACAAATTGCGACCGAGTACCTGAATTTGCCCCCCACTGGGCACTCGCGTTCCATTGAGTAAGCTCAGAAGGCTACTTTTTCCCGCTCCGCTCGACCCGACCAAGGCAACTCGCTCCCCGGCGTGAATTGTTAAGCTAATCTCCGTTAAAGCCGAGTGCCGTCCGAATTGTAAAGAAACTCGCTCGAGTCTGAAGATCTCACTTGGCTTGAGTTGTACCATGACCGAGATAGAATTGCCCAAATCGAAAAAACGATTCGATTGTATTGTACCGATCGACTCAAAGAAAAGCTCTGTGAGAGTCTCCGTATTTTTGCAGGTGAATGGGGGCAGTGTATTCCCATTTCATCAGCGATCGAGAAAACTTTGTCGAAACTTTAGTAAATTTTGGTGCACTTTCAATTTCTAATGGGGTATATTCTCAAAAATACCCACGGTTTTTCCCTTTCAACGAACTCACTCAATTAAGCCCCAGGCAAGGCAAAGAGGTTCTTGAGGGGCCAACCCGATCGCAAGATACCATTCGAGCGATTATATTCTCCCTCGCTCGTCGAGTCTCCCCTGCACGACTTATCCAATCCGATTGCCCCGCTCTCGCCTCTAACAGAACGAAGCCGGACCTTGACCAGAGATGCCGATCTCGAGCGTCAATCGGAAGAAAGATGCAATCAACCGCGCTTCCCGGTTAAAATGCCTCCAAGAAGTGGTTGGCAACAGCGAAAGAGTCTTGCGCGATCGCGCTTCACAATTGATATGGGGTAGACCCGTCCATCAGAATCATCGACTAAAATTTGCACTTTCGATCGCGCGCTATCCCCGGAGCTTTCACAAACACCTGCATAAACTTCGCTATGATGACCAATAGCAGCTCGGATTCCCGTGAGGGGAAACCCTATCAACTCAAAATTGATAATCGGATCGTTATAAGATCGTCAAGAATTAACGGGTGGAGCGAATATAGTGGTTAATGTTAAACAAAAGTCTAATAAAAGCCTGATTCAACAGTTAATCCTGCAAAAGCAAAATCAGTTTACAGGTCAAATGCTGATCCAGGCTCCCTCAGATATGCAGTGGACGCTTCACTTCCGAGCGGGATATCTGGTTTGGGCAACAGGAGGCAAGCATCTCGTTCGGCGATTGTACCGACACATTTCTAGACAATGCCCGCAAATTGAATTTGATATGCTGGCCATTCGAGATGATGACGAGCGTGAATGTGGATGGGATTACCAAGTTTTGACGATCTTGGTGTGCCGACAATCCATTTCTAAAGAAGATGCAAAAATTATTGTTTCTCGTCTCGTTTCTGAAGTTTTATTTGATATTTTACAATACCATCAGTTTATCGAATTTTTAACCTACGACTATCATACAATTCAAGATTTATCGGAAGCCGTCACGGGTGTTTTGACTTTGCTCGATGTTGAAGAAGTGACGGTCAAAACCTTAGGTCATTGGAAGGCATGGCAAAAAGCAAATTTAGGTTTTTTTCTACTACATCTGGCTCCAGTTTTAAGCGATGTGAAGGTGCTCAAGCGCAAAACATCCCCAAGAGCCTATAAAAATTTGGTCAAGCTCATTGATGGCAAACGAACGCTGCGGGGATTGGCAAAATTAATGAAAAAGGAGGAAATGGTGGTGGTTCGATCGCTCTTTCCTCTCATCCAGAAGGGATTGGTGCGTCTGGTGGAGCTTCCGGATCTTCCTCGTCCTCAACCACCGGTAAAATCTGTCCGAACTCGCTCTTCCGACTTGATCAAAAATCGACACTTAATTGCTTGTGTCGATGATAGTCGTCAAATCGGCTGGCAGCTTCAAAAAATTCTCAAAAAAGCCGGTCATCGGCTCATTAAAATTCAAGATCCCCTGCGTGCCTTATTTACAGTCGTTGAGAGCAAACCCAACCTAATTTTCTTGGATTTGATGATGCCAGTTGTGAATGGCTACGAACTCTGCACGCAACTGCGTCGGGTCTCAGAACTCCAGCAAACCCCAATTATTATCTTAACCAGTCAAGATGGAATTGTCGATCGCGTTCGCGCTAAATTAGTTGGAGCTTCGGGGTTTATGTCGAAACCCATTCGAGAAGATAAAGTATTATTGGCGATTGAAAAATATCTTTCTTCTCCCCCTTCAGAAACAGCCGGTTTGACAACGGCAATCAAAACGATGCCACCTTCACCATCCAATGAATTCAAATAATTTTGGATCGCGATCGATGGGATGGAAATCGAGGCATAATATTCGAGCCAGATAATTTTTCAACCGACGAGTAATGTTGGGACAAACACCGAGAAAAAAATAGACGTATAATATTTTTATATATTTATATCTTTTTAATAAAGAAAGCCTACTTAAATTTTATAACTTTATCTGGGATTTAACGGAACCATCGGTATCGCTTTAGATTTGCCATGGAAAAATTCAGCAAAATCACTGATGGCATTGATGACATATCAGTTTTACCATAGTTTTTATATAAGATAATGCCTAAAAGTTGGCAATCCTATATTTTTGCATCTATCTTGAAGATCTCCCAAGCCAAATGCTATGCCTAGCGGCAATCGTTTCGCAAAAGTGTAAGATGGAGTGCAAAAGTGTAAGATGGAGTGCAAAAGTACGAGATCGCAAATCTTGCTATTGTTGTTTATATAATTTTTTTTAATTGCTATAATTTTCATTTTTTATTCTAAAAATCGAAATATTTTTCCATTGAAAACTGTAGCAACGACCGAAGAATTATATCGATAAAATTTTAAAAATAAACTTAGGGCTTAGACAAGGAAGCTTATGGTTTCAGAACTCAAAAAAAGTAATCTTCAAAGTCTAGTTCATCAACTTGCCCTTAAAGAACAAAATCTCTTTACGGGTCAGCTCAAAATCTATATGCCCTCGGGAAAAAGTTGGACGCTACACCTGTGCGTAGGACGTTTGATTTGGGCAACCGGCGGTCATCATGTCGTGCGACGCTTGTATCGCCATCTATCTAAGCAATATCCGCGCCTCCGCTTAGAGATGATGACACTGCGAGAGCAAAGTGATTTTGAATACGGCTGGGACTATCAAGTTATTAACGTCTTACTTTTAAGAAAAAAAATAACTAAAGAACAGGCCAAAGATGTCATTTCTCAAATTGCGCTCGAAGTTCTGTTCGATATCGTTCAGTACGAAGCGCAGACTTCATTATCTTACAAAGAAGAATGTAGCGACTTAACGCAGTCAGCGATGGGAATCCTGACATTACTCAGTATTAAGCCGATTTTAAAACAACTATCCCAGAGGTGGGCAACTTGGCAAAACGCCAAACTCGGTTCTCTTTTACTGCAAGCGGCTCCCCAGTTACAAGATATCGATCGACTCCAGCAAAAAACCTCTCCCCAAGCCTACGCTCGTCTTGCAAAACTCATCAACGGCAAGCGGACATTTCGGGATATTGCCAGTGTTTTGAAGCAAGACGAAGTCACTGTCATCCGCTCGTTGAGCGGTTTAATTCGCAAAGGATTTATTCGTTTGGCATCCCTACCGGATTTTCCACGTCCGGGTCTGCTGCTGAATGCTAGTTCCAGCAGCCAGATAGCGATCGTGCGACAAAAACCCCTCGTGGCTTGTGTCGATGACAGTTACAAAATTTGCTGGGAAATGGAGCAAATTGTCACCAAAGCCGGTTACGATTTCCTTGCCATTCAAGATTCCGTACGAGCGTTAGGTTTGCTCATCGATCGCAAACCCGACCTCATTTTTATGGATTTAACAATGCCTGTGGTCAGCGGATACGAACTCTGCACTCAAATTCGTCGGGTGTCCGCACTTCAAGCGGTCGAAATTGCGATCTTAACGGGCAATCGGCTCGAGTCTCTGCGGGGTCGCTTGTTGGGCGCATCAGATTGTCTGAGCAAACCCATTCAGAAGAAAAAGATCGTGGCGACACTGCAAAAATATCTAGCCGTTGCTCCCATTGCGAGCCATCATTCGATCGAACATCGTCCCATCCAGCGTGCTGCCGTCCAGGTTTGAGAATCGTGAGAACGCGCAATGCTCGGGGTAAACAGAAATGGGAAGCAAATTCAAGAATGCTGAGAATTTCCCTACATTCTCAGCGTTCGAGAACTACTTCGAGATCGTAGATCGCTCCGATCGAACCACAGTCACAGCTACTGAATTTTCCCGATTTCCCGTCCGACCGCTTCGATCTCAGTGTAGTTCTCATTCTTCGTCGAGATAAACTTGTCGGCTCCAAAGAGTTCGAGAATCTCTTGATGTTCTGGGACGGTGGGATCTAGCTTAAATAGGGCCTGTTGCACTTTCTCAACAAAACCCTCCCCGTAGCGTTCTTCGATTTTTGGATTGACGACCCAGTGATAATCGTAGTAAGTGGGGGTTTGCCAAATCACTTGCACGCGATCGAGATCGACCTCTCCCGTTTCCACCCGATCTTGCCAAACTTGAGAATTGAGCGCTCCCACTTCGTAGGTTCCGGCTTCGACGAGGGTGATGGTCGCATCGTGAGAACCGGAAAAACCCACTTCCCCCTGAAAATCTGACAAACTGACCCCTGCCTTCCCTAAGAAATGCTGGGGCATCAATCGTCCTGAAGTAGACGACTCGCTGCCAAAGGTGAAGGTACGTCCTTCAAGCTGTTTGAGTTCTTCTATGGTGTCGAGCGGTTCGATGCCGCTCTCTCCATTGGCGATAAAGACGCTGGTAAATTTTTCGTCAATATCCCGTTGGGCGATCGCCTCTGCGTTGGGAACCTGTAGCCGAGCTTGCACCCCCGTCAGTCCGCCAAACCAAACTAAATCCAAATCCCCGACCTTAAAAGCGGTCACGGCAGCGGCGTAATCGGTCACGGGTTTGTATTCTACCGGAACCCCCAACTCTTGCTCTAAATAGACCGCTAACTTACTGTAGAGTCGCTGCAGCTTTTCGGGGTCGCGATCGGGAATTGCCCCAGCCATCAACGGTTGAACTTCTGCTTCTTTCTGAGATGCTGAGGGATTCGAGCATCCCATCACCGGTAGCATCAAGCAGAACAAACCCACCCAAAATACATTTTTCACGATCGTACTCCTCGATCTTGATGGATAATCGGCATTCGATCGAATCCTGGCGATACGATCGCTCGTACTGCTACGCAGAATTAAAAATGCGCGCATTAAAAATTAAAAATGCTTACTATGCATAGCTTTGTGCGGTTGAGAACTGGGTACTTATTTCTGCCGCGCTGCACTAGTCATTGTATGACACCCCTCGATGGCCTTCGCGGCTACCATAAAATCTTTAGATTTCGATCGCTCCCGAAGATCGCGTACTGACCGTTTTCGTTGGGCTGAGAATCAAGAGCTTCGGGGGGATGGGGAGCATCGGGAGAGAAATCAAGACGATGTGAAATTTCTCGCTCGTGAGAACGAATCATCTGAACTCGATCTCACCCCCAAACCTTTCAGATCGTGGAAACTTTTGCGGTGGGGGACTTCCGATGGCGCTACAGACAAGTCGGAGTCGAGGCAGAACTTAGCCGGGAGAAGCTTTGCTACGACGGCATTATCAGAATCTTCTCGCCCCGTCATTTTACTTGTAAAGTGGTATTACACGATTAACCATCGCGCGCTCCATCGTTGACGCAATTCAAAACGCAATTCAAGACGCAATTTAAAGAGTTATGAATCCCAGTCTCACTCGATTTGGCGAACAGATGTCCCACCTCACCGGGGTGCGGGCAATTATGAAAGATATTATCGAAACCCTAGAAGCCGATCGAGGTCGAGAATTTATTAACTTGAGTGCGGGGAACCCGGTGATTTTGCCGGAAGTCGAGCAATTGTGGCGCGACTGTACTGCTGATTTACTTTCGAGTTCGGAATATGGTGAAGTTGTCTGTCGCTACGGTTCGAGTCAGGGGTATCAACCCTTAATCGATGCAGTGATTGAGGATTTCAACGCTCGATACGGTCTCAACCTCAACAGTCGCAATATCTTAATTACCCCCGGTTCTCAGGCGATTTACTTTTTTGCGGCGAATGCCTTCGGTGGGTATACCTCTGACGGACAGCTCAAAAAAATTGTCTTGCCCCTCAGTCCAGACTATACGGGGTATGGCGGGGTGAGCTTAGTCCCCGAAGCTGTGGTTTCCTACAAACCGGCACTGGAAGTGGATGAAGCCGGGCATCAGTTTAAATACCGCCCGGATTTCAGTCAGTTAGAAATTGACGAAACCACCGGCTGCGTTATTTTCTCTCGTCCCTGCAACCCCACGGGGAACGTCCTCACTGATGAGGAAGTGAATAAAATTCAAGCCCTCGCCAATGCATTTGACGTTCCGGTGTTAATCGATTCGGCTTACGCCCCACCCTTTCCGGCATTGAACTTTACGGAAATGACCCCCGTGTTTGGCGGTAATGCGATCCACTGCATGAGTCTTTCGAAAGCTGGGTTGCCGGGGGAACGCATCGGCATTGCGATCGGCGAGGAACCGGTGATTCAGGCACTGCAATCGTTCCAGACGAATTTGTGCATTCACTCCTCCCGCTACGGACAAGCGATCGCGGCCCGGGCGATCGCATCGGGGGGGTTGAGCGATATTGCCACCCACGTCATTCGCCCCCACTACCAGCAGAAATTTGAGGTCCTTGAAGAAACCCTCAACCAAGCGATGCCCAAAGATGTTCCCTGGTTTTTACATCGGGGAGAGGGGGCAATTTTTGCTTGGTTGTGGTTCAAAGATTTACCGATTACCGATTGGGAACTCTACCAACAAATTAAAGAAGTGGGAGTGATTGTCGTTCCTGGCGAGTCTTTCTTCCCCGGACTTCAGGAAGATTGGCCTCACAAGAAACAGTGCCTGCGGGTGAGTTTGACGGCAACGAACTCGGAAATTGCGACGGGGATGCGGCGTTTGGCGGAAATTGTCGAGCGGGTATACCAGCGCGTCCCGGCCATTTAACCGTTTCTCATCGATATACCCTGGATGGGGAAAGCTTGGGGAAACCTCTGGGTTTTGAATGAGGCAGCACGGAATCCAGAACTCACACTGGGGAGATCCGATGGTGCAGCGACCCATGATGGGATAATTCGAGCGAGATGCTCGTCCGCTCTCTCCCGGCAATCCCTCAAGCTCTCCCGACTTTGACCCCAACCCAATACGTCGACCCGAATCGATCTCAAACTTATGTCTATTGCTCCTTGGAGATCGCTCCTGACGGCGGCACTTCATCGCAATCGAAACCTTTCCCACGCTCGTTACTTACAACTGGCGACGGTTCGATCGGACGGACGACCGGCAAACCGAACGGTCGTGTTTCGGGGATTTTGCCAGCACTCCGATCGACTCCAGTTTGTGACGGACGGTCGCTCTGAGAAGGTGGTACACATTCAAAGAAATGCTTGGGCAGAAGCCTGCTGGTATTTTCCAAAAACCCGCGAGCAGTTTCGCTTGTCGGGTCAATTGATATTGGTGAGTGCCGATTGCGACAACATACAATTGCAGCAGGCACGTCGCACAGCCTGGGAAAAGTTATCCGATCGCGCTCGAGAGGGGTTTGCCTGGCCGCCTCCGGGGGAACCTCGCACTCAAATCGAAGCTTTTGAGGGATTGCAAGTCGATTCGATCGAGCCATTGCCACAGTTTTGTCTGCTCCTGCTCGATGCTGAGTGGGTCGATCTCTTACAACTGCGATCGAGTCCTCACGATCGCGTGCTTTACCAACGTCAAGACGATGGAACTTGGAGCGATCGAGAACTAAATCCTTAAGATCGAGTTCGGTTGAATACTTATAGCAGGCCCGGCCGGTATCATTACAAATTTTCAGTCATGGGGAATGGAAAATACCTATTTCTTCGATTTGTGTAAATACACCAGCGCGAAGCGCTATAAAATGACAGTTGTGGTGAGAATCGGGGGCATCGGGAGCATGGGGAACGCCGACCGAGAGACTTAAAGAAGAGATGGATCGGGTTGCGCTTATTAGATCTCTCCAGAAATCAAAAATAAAATCAATTTAGATACCGAATTCATACATTTTTTATCCCTTTCCCCCTTAAACATTAACCCTTTTCCACCAGAAGTCTATTTGTCACGAATTATCCGAACTGGATATCACTCAAAGTCGATCGCTCGTTGCGTTATGACTTAACTCCATCACGCCCAAAACGTATTCTCCCTCATTCACGGCGTGGTTGGTGGAAACTTGAAATACTCGTCCCGAGGCTTCTGCAAAAACGTCGATAATCTCCGGTAAGCGACCAGTTTTGTTGAAACAGAGAATTTGGTAAAGAAGTTGTCCGGCTTGGATGTGAGTGCCGAGATCGACGCGAGATCGAATCATCCCCCCCCGTGAGGCGTAGTAGCCTTTTACCTGACTTTTGGGGGTAAATTCGAGTTTTTGAGATAGGCTTTGATAGAGGGGAAATCCAGGAATATCAAGGATTTTTTTGTAGGACAAATAATTCTTAATTCCCCGGACTCCGCGAAAGACGGAATCGGGGTTAATTTGCATCCCCGAACCCAATTCGACTGTCCAGGATTCGACATCGAGTTTTACCGATTTCCCGAGCTTTTCAAATTCAGCTTCTAGTGCCAACCAAGCTTTTAAAAAGGCTTCATCAAAAGCCTGACCGTCGTATTCGTTGAAGAGAATACTCGAATCGAGCAAGAAATACCGGGCGCTTTCTTCTTGCCCTTGAAAACAGTAAAGATAATCGATCGATTGGTTCGTACTGCTGTGGAGGTCGATGACGTAGTCGGCATCCAAACACAAGGCTTGCAGGCGATATCGATATCGATCGCTAAAAGAAACGCTACTGGGTTTTTCTTGTTTTGCAACCACTCGATCGAAGCAGTTTTTTATTTGTTTACGGTAATTTTCTCGGATTTGACTCGGTTCTAAATCAAGATTATTTTGGGCAAATTCTGAAATTTCTTCTCCTTCTTTTTCGTAGTCCCAAAAAATACGATTCCAATCCTTCCCATCATAGGGATTGTAGCGTCCGCTGGAAAAGTGATGCGATCGTTGATTTGTACCCAGGGGATTGCAGGTGGGAACCAGCCAAATCTCCCCATTTAACTGCGTCTCATCTAACGTACCGAGAAATTCGATGAGTTGAGAAATGACTGCATTGCCGACAATTTCCGCGCCGTGTAGGTTGGCTTGCAAATAAGCTTTTTTTCCCGGCTTTGCCCCCACAAACTTGTAGACTTGTATCGAAAGGATGTCGCCCGAGGCAAGTTCGGCGATCGGAATTGTTGAAATGGTTGGAATCATAGAACGATGTTAGGGTCGCTGACCCGATGGAGGCGGATCGTTTCTCCGGCACGTTTCATCAAAATCGAACTTTAAAGCGTAAATTCGACGCATCTGCAAGCACGTTTTTTTATCGATCGAATCCCTCGATCGGCCACCCTGAAACTCATTGTACCAACTTGATGGCAAATCGATCGGATTCATGGTTTCCATCTAAGGGGATTGGCGGGATTTGGAGAGGATCGTATCGACAAAGTTGGCTGCGGTAGCAATCGCTGCGGGATTCACCGCAATTCGATCGCCCCAACAGTTTAGAATGGCGATCGCCACTTCTTCTAGATCGGCATTCCCTTTTCGCGCCCCTAAACCCCGCAGGGAACATTCAATTTGGTGAACTCCCGCATCGATGGCGGCGATCGAGTTTTCGACTGCTATTTCCTTGTCATTGTGACAATGTACCGAAAGGATGGCGCGATCGATGTTTTCCACTTCTGTGATGATGCTGCGAATCAAACCAGAAAATTCCGGTGGCGCTGCCAATCCCATACTATCGGGAATATTGATAGTGGTGGCACCGCTGGCAATTGCAACTTCAATGGCGCGGTGCAAAAATTCGGGTTGAGCGCGGGTGGCATCGAACGCCGACCACTCTACATCGTCGCAGTATCGGCGCGCCAAGGCAATCTGAGTGGCGATCGTTTCTAAGACTTGCGTCCGATTTTGCTTCGGAGTCAGACGAACGTTGGTATAGAGGTGAATTCGGGCCTTTTGCGCTGGTTCTAAGGCTTTTGCCAGGGTGAGAATTTCAGCTTGTGTCCCCCCCGCCAATCCGCAAACGATCGCCCGTTGCAGGCGTTGGGAGACCTGGCGAATCGCCTCAAAATCGCGATCGAACCGTCCCGGATACCCCACTTCTACGATATCGACACCCACCCCTTCGAGGAATTGCGCCAGTTCGATTTTCTGCGCTAGCGTCATCTCCACCCCCGGCGCGAGTTCTCCATCTCGCAGGGTGGTATCGAGAATCCAAATTCGGTTGGTATCAGTTGACATCAGTTCGCCCGTTCGAGCAAATTTTCGGTTCGTGCAGCACCGGAAAAGCCACGGAATTGGCGATAAAACACTCTTCCCCAGCTTGATGGTGCAACTCGCGCGCGGCTTCTAAATTATCTGGAGATTCGATGGTAACTTGAGGGTGCAATATCACTTCTGTAAAGCGAATTTTGCCATCTTGACACACCATTTTCCCGATCGCTTCGTCGGTATAGGATACCACCCAAATTCCCGCCCGCGCGCACAGTGCCAGGTAGCTGAGCATGTGGCAAGAGGAGAGGGACATCACTAGCAATTCTTCCGGGTTGTAGAGGGAGGCATCGCCGCGAAAGGTGGGGTCTGCCGAACCCAGCAGAGGCTGTTTCCCTTCGACGGTGGATGTATATTCGCGGGAATAAGATTTGTAGTCGGAAGTTGCCCCCTGACTTGCTCCCGTCCAGCTCGTTTGTACGCGATAGATATGAATGTGTTCTTTGTTCATCGAAGTTTCCGCAGAATTAGAGATGCGATCGCCGTCATTGAATCATTTTCGACAGCTATTCTCCGATAGGTTAGAAAATCGTATTCTATGCACGGAATAGCACAGATCGAGTCTCCGTATCGATCGCCTAACCCCATTCCGATCGGGCGTCACTTATCAGTTGCTGCCAAACCCCTTCCGGCTGCCAAATTTGATTCATGGGATAAAGTGCTTCCGATTCGGGCAAGTTTAAAACGTATTTTTGCCACAAATAGATAAAACAAGAAACTCTCATATTTTTGGCACAATGGACCCAAACTTTTCGAGCGTCTAGGGACTGCATCAACCCGAAAAAAAGACGGACTTCTTCGAGTTTCGGTGCTTCCCAAACAACAGGAATCTGAAAGTACGCCATCCCCGCCCCGGTGACGATCGCTCCTTCATCGGCGATCGCGTTATCCGATGTCGGGAGTGCTAAATTGATGACGGCATCGTACCCGGCATCGGCAATCTCTTGAAATTGCGATCGACTCGGTTGTCCCGACGTGGCAAGTTGTGGGGAAACTTGATAGTAATTCTCTATGTCTTGCACGAGCATCTCTCCAATTGGGGCGATCGATTTGGGGACTCATGCAATTGTATTATCAGTGATTCGTGGATAAAACTGCAGTTTTTTTAGGTTTTTTACCGAGATGGCGCAGTGAGCAGATGGGGATAAGCGAGATGCCCGGTTTTCATCCACACTGTACAACCGGCTGAACCGGCGATCGCCTTCAGTTGCGATCGAACGGGCAAGCGCAGCCAAGCGTAACGTGGCAACCTCTCCCCCTGCATCTCCAAACTGCCATCGAGAACCAAGAGTTCTAAACCCCCACCAGCGTCGATTTCACAAACAGTATTCGGTTCCCAAATCTCCAAGCGCACCTGCTCTCGTTCGTCGGCAAACAGCGGTTTGACGCCGACACCCGATCGTCCTGCGGGATGAATTGCCGGGAGTTTGTGGGTATCGATGCGAGTGTGGGTGCGATCGCTACTATCGAACTGCCAGAGTTTGACGAAAATAACGCATCCCGGTGCGGAAGCGGGAGTATGTTTGGAGGTGGGCGGGTTGCGGACGTAGCTGCCTGCCTCGAAGTCGCCATGTTCGTCTTGGAACACTCCCTCCAAAACCAAAAACTCTTCACCTCCCCCGTGAACGTGTGGGGAAAACTCGCTACCGGGGGCGTAACGAACGATGGATGTGGCGCGGGCTTTTTCATCACCAATCCGATCGAGCATTCGCCGTTCGACTCCGGGCATTGGCGAGGGCTGCCAGTCGATATCGGCGCTGCGAACGATAACGCGCTGGGAAAAATCGGCATTGAGTTCCACGAGAACCTCCGGTATAGTACTCTGTCAACTTTGCAATGAGGGAGGATGGGGAGTATGAATTTTTAATTTTGCGGAAAGTGAGCGGTGTCGGTTTGAGTCCCGTTCAACTTTCCAAGACGCATTTTTAATTTTTCATTCTCTCCCCCTGCTTCTCCCTATCAAGCCTTCGCACTGGGACGGCTATTGACGCGATCGCGCCACGCTTTGAGGTGAGTCGCTTCTTCTGGAATTTCGATCTCGCAGAAGTCGGCGAAGGCAAACCCGGCCATGGCGGTGATATCGGCAACGGAAAAGTTCTCGCCAGCGATATACGGTTGCTCGGCCAAAGTTTCATTGAGGCGATGCATGGTTGCGATCGCCCGTTCTCGCTGCTTCTCACCCCATTCCTTGTTTTGATAGCCTTCAATTTCGGCTCCGAGTCCGGGGGTGGCGTGGTGGAAATAGGTGCCGACGGCATCGAGCAGATTGGCTTCGGTACGACGCTGGCTCATGTGAATGAGGGCGCGTTCTTTGGGCGATCGTCCTGTCAGTACCGGCTCTCCGGCGAGGTGGTCGAGATACTCGGTAATCGCGGTGCATTCGGCGATCGTCGTGCCATCGTCTAACTCCAGTACCGGAACGGTTCCGGCTGGATTCTTCGCCAAAAATTCCGGTTGCTTGTGTTCGCCACCGGGTACGTCCACCTGAACGAACTCGACGCGATCGGTTAACCCCTTTTCTGCCAGGGCAACGCGGACTCGGTAGGGATTGGGGAAGCCTTGATATTCGTAAACTTTCACTGTGAGTTTTGCGTAATAGTTATTTTGTCTATCTAACGTTCGTCAGACAAATCTATCCTCACTCAAAAAAAATAACTTGTCAACCTCTATCTAACGTTCGTTAGAATAAAGTGCAATTCATCCTCAAAACCCAACCCATAGAAGCTTTGCGTCAATCCTGGTTAGATAATCTAAGAACGAGTTGTGAAATGATGCCAAAGCCAAACTACTCCCAGAAAGCCAACGAAATCCTCGATGCTGCTGAAGTCCGGATGCGGCGCGGCGGCTTCGGTGCGGTGAGCTATCGAGATCTCGCTGCCGATGTGGGGATTAAGGGATCGAGCGTCCACTACCATTTCCCTCAGAAAGCGGATTTGGGACGCGCGGTGGTGGAACGCTATACCGATCGCCTGCTCGAATTTCTCGATGCACCCGATCGCCCTGAAGAGTCAGTTGAGGTGCGAATTGGGCGGCTCTGCTTGGGGTATCAAAATGCATTAAACCACGACAAAGTGCCCTGTCTCTGTTGCGTTTTGGGAGCCGCCAGTTTGGATTTACCCCCGGTGGTTTCCGAAGCGGTGAAACAGTTTTATCAGCAACTGATTGATTGGACAACGATTGCGCTCGGCGATCGCTCCGATGCTGCAACCCTCGCAAAGCACATTATCGGTACGCTACAAGGCACGATGATTACAGCGCTAGCATTGAATCAACCGGCACTCCTTGCAGATGCCACTCCCTATTTGCTGCGGTTGGTGATGGAAGAAAATGGGTAGTTTTGTTCGAGATTGGATCGATCTTTCGGAGTCAAGATAATATTACCCAGACTCGATTTCAAGCAAACTCTGTGAGTTTCCGTTTGTTGGGATGATGAAAGCCGAGAACGATATCTTTTGAGGGAATACCAGCAGCTAGGAGATCGTCAACCACACACAAATCTGTGGAGTCTTGTTCGACCCAAACTTTGCCGTTTTTAATGCTCAGATACATAATAATATACTGCACGAACTGTTGGTCATCCCAACCGAATCTAAACCAGAGATATTGACCTCGATTTTTATCTAAGGCGAGTCGATCGCTAACTTCAGACTGATTATGGAAATTCGCTTGCTCCGTTGCGAATTGATAATATCGGGTGAGGATACTCTCAATGATTTTGTGGTAGGAGCTTAAGCTATCCATAGTAGAATTGTTGCCTTTTAAATATTGAAAATCGTTAAAATTCGTTGATTTTGACGGGTCAAAACTTGTATAGATTCAATTTTTAATTGATAATTTTTCATGATTTTGACTCACCCACGCCGTCACTTCCTGCCATTGTGCTAAGGTTACCAACCCCTCAGCATCCAAAACTTTGCCGATATTTTTCGAGAACGCCGCGAAACTCTCCACCCAATTGATAATTGCTTCTAAAGGAAGATAGGGAGAATATCGCCACGCCTGCTGCAACGCTTGCACCATCTCCAGCAGATGCCCGGTATTGTAGAGATACCAACCGATCCAGACCCAGGTACTGTAGCGAATATCTGGCTCCAGCAGCCGAATATGGGGCGGTACGTCCGGCTGGGCGAAGAAATAGTCTAAAACGGTCGCGAGCGATCGCGCTTGGGGAAGCCCCTTGTACATGGCGCTATCTGCATGCTGGCGGTATAACACGGTAATCTGTCGCAACCACGCCGCCTCGCATCCCCGCAGCGCCAACCGCAACACCAACTCCGTATCCTCCGCCGGGGGAAACCGGGAATCGAACCCTCCCACCTCTACCAACCACTGACGACGAAACATCATCGCGCTGGGGAGAACCGGTTTCCAGCGCAACCAGGATTCTAAATCCAGGGTGGGAATCTCCTGCCATGGTTCCACATCCAGCAGGGGGTTCCCTGCCGCGTCGACGCGCCGCCAGCCGCTATGCACCATGCCTAACTGGGGTTGTTCGGCGAATACCGCTATCTGCGCGGCGAGTTTGTCGGGAAGGAAGATATCATCGGCATCGAGAAAGGCAACGAACTCCCCTGTTGCGGCTTCAATCCCCCGATTGCGCGCGGCGGATACCCCCTGATTGGTTTGGTAGATGTAGTGCAGGCGATCGCCATATTGCTCTACGATCGGCTGTAAGATTTGCTGCGTCTCGTCTTGAGAACCGTCATCGATGACGAGAATTTCCCAGTGGGGGTAGGTTTGCGCCAACACGCTGCGGATGGCGGCAACGATGTAGCGATCGCTATTGTAGGTGGGAATGA
>NZ_JBRJXU010000058.1:0-37180 GCF_057467645.1 Zarconia sp. | reverse complement strand
CTCATCTAAGACTTCAGCTTCGGATTCTTCGAGAACTTCGATCGAGGTTTCGCCTTCGAGAGCGTCTTCATCAAAGATGTCGGGTTCTTCGAGAACGACCGGTTGCTCTTCTACGAGTTCCTCATCGAGGACTACCGGTAGAGTTTCAACTTCCACCGTTGCCTCATCTAAGACTTCAGCTTCGGATTCTTCAGGCACTAACTTTTCTTCCGACTCCTCTTCAAAAGAGGATTCTTCTTCGTAAACATAGTTAGGATCGACAATACCGCGCACGTCGGAAGCGTTAAGTTCTCCGCGAACGAGCTTCGACAGGGTATCTTCTCCCCCCGGTTCGTAGACGAACGTCCGCACGGTGTTATTAAAGATATTTTCGATCGGATTGCCCAGTTCGTCGAGAAACTCCAGTTGCACCCAATGTTTTCCGGGTAAAAACCCCTGGATGTAAATCGGTTGCCAGCGATCGCTCGTAAAACTTTTGCCATCAATCGTCCAACGAATTTGCCAATCGGCGATCTCATCTTCGGTCGATTCTTGGGCAACCAAATGGAGGGGAGCATTGGTTAAGTAGTAGTCGAGCATAATCGGCTCGGCACCGTAACTGCCTTGCGGACGAGAATAGGTGAGCAACGGCAAACTGGGATCGGGTTTATTTTCGTCGGTGCGGGCGTAAATGTGAAATGTGGTTTTGGCGTAAGCACCGTCGTTCTTGAAACTTTCATGCCAGGGACGGGAGGCAAACACTCGCAATGTATGAGTTCCCGGAGATACTTCTTCGAGAATTAACGGTTCGCTGGGATCGTAAACGGAAATTGCGGGCTGGTTGTCGAGAATGACATTCAGGTGGGGTCCCAAATCGAAGCGCTCGTCTTTGAACGTGGGTAAATCCTCGACCTGTAGCTGTACCGTAACGGTTTCTTCTTCAAATACCGTATCGGGTTCGGGGGCAATAATCGAGACTTGCGGTCGATAGAGGTCTAAGTCGCGGTGTAATTCTTGGAGAGCGGTGGGTGGCGAGACTTCGACGATTTGCGGTTCGGGAGGTTCGACGGGAACGGATTTGTCTCCCACTCGATCGCCGGCACTGCCATCGCTACATCCGATGGCGATCGAAGAGAAGGCGACGATGGCGAAACATCTGACTAGTATCCGGCTCCACGACCAATTCTGTCTCGACACGCTTTTTTGTTACTCCTTAAGATTGTAGTTGGGCGATCTCGGGGTTCCAAACCGTACGACTGTAAGCCTCGGTACGGAAGTAGGCTTCCGATAGATTCTCTTCCTCTTTGACTGTCTTGGCCGTTTTCTTGGGATGAGGGCAGCCTAAGGGAAGGTAGCCAGGTCGAAGATTGTATCGCCCGAACGATGTGTGCGTCTGAGTTTTGGGTCTCAATCGCTTATGCCACTATATCGGAAAAGCCGAACATCTCACTCAAGGGTGGGCGATCGATCCCCAGCAATAGAGCCATTGCTATTCTCTCAATAGAGATGTCGCTATTAATTAAACCTATCAAAATGTCAAATCTCACAATCATTTTAACTTTTGTAAACTAAGTTTAACTTTATGCAACATCTCTGAGATTTGACTTGACTTTTACAATTCAATCGGCAATATATTTGCTTACTTCTGTTAGTCAATTTTTTTAATTGAATTCTGGTAGGGTAAGCCCTATAATGACAGACGTGCGCTTTTAACGCGAGCTTCAGAGGCTTCGAGTCTGGCTTTCATAAAAGTAAAGATTCGCAAGAAAATTTCCTCTCTAAGGCAAAGTTTGCCAACAACCATAAAAAAGATAAAAAGTGATTATGTGGCCGTAACTCAAAATGAGTTTCCAAAACCTACTACTCATCACTTCTTACGAGAGGAAAGTCATTGTCTGAAGATTGCGTTGAGCGCTGTTCAAATTCCTCATTTCAGATTCAGAGAGAGAGGAGAAACTCAATGACGATTAGTCCTCCAGAGCGGGAGGCAAAAGCAAAAGTCAGTGTCGATACCGATCCGGTGCCTACCTCATTTGAAAAGTGGGGAAAGCCTGGTCATTTCGATCGGACTTTAGCTCGGGGTCCCAAGACAACTACTTGGATTTGGAACCTCCATGCTGACGCTCACGATTTCGATAGTCAAACTAGTGACCTGCAAGATATTTCGCGCAAAATTTTTAGCGCTCACTTCGGTCACTTAGCTGTTATTTTCATTTGGTTGAGCGGCGCGTATTTCCACGGTGCTCGTTTCTCGAACTACGAAGCTTGGTTGAGCGACCCCACGGGCATCAAACCAAGCGCTCAAGTGGTCTGGCCCATCGTCGGGCAAGAGATCTTAAACGGCGATGTCGGCGGCGGTTTCCACGGCATTCAGATTACCTCCGGGCTGTTCCAGCTCTGGCGGGCTTCTGGCTTCACCAACGAGTTTCAGCTCTACTGCACTGCCATTGGTGCGTTGGTGATGGCTGGTTTGATGCTGTTTGCTGGCTGGTTCCACTACCACAAAAAAGCTCCAACCCTCGATTGGTTCCAAAACGTGGAATCGATGATGAACCACCACCTGTCGGTTCTCTTGGGTTGCGGCTCTTTGGGTTGGGCCGGACACCAAATTCACGTGTCCTTGCCGGTCAACAAATTGCTCGATGCTGGGGTAGCACCGAAAGATATTCCCCTGCCTCACGAGTTCTTGTTTGACACGAGCAAGATGGCCGAGCTGTACCCAAGTTTCGCCGAAGGTCTCAAGCCTTTCTTCACCCTAGATTGGGGAGTTTATTCTGACTTCCTGACCTTCAAAGGTGGCTTGAACCCGCAAACCGGTGGATTGTGGCTCTCCGATACCGCTCACCACCACTTGGCGATTGCGGTGCTCTTCATTGTTGCCGGTCACATGTACCGCACCAACTGGGGAATTGGCCACAGCATGAAAGAAATCCTGGAGGCACATAAAGGTCCTTTCACTGGAGAAGGACACAAGGGTCTCTACGAAATCCTCACCACCTCCTGGCACGCTCAGCTCGCCATCAACCTGGCTCTGCTTGGTTCTTTGAGCATCATCGTCGCCCATCACATGTACGCGATGCCTCCGTATCCGTACATCGCAACCGACTACCCGACTCAGCTATCCCTCTTCACCCACCACACGTGGATTGGAGGATTCTGTATCGTGGGTGCGGGCGCGCACGGTGCGATTTTCATGGTTCGGGATTACGATCCGGCCAAAAACGTCAACAATCTGCTCGATCGGGTTATCCGCCATCGAGATGCAATTATTTCCCACCTAAACTGGGTTTGCATCTGGTTGGGCTTCCATAGCTTTGGGTTGTACATCCACAACGACACCATGCGTGCGTTGGGTCGTCCCCAAGATATGTTCTCCGATACCGGCATTCAATTGCAGCCGATCTTTGCTCAGTGGGTACAAAATATCCATGCAACTGCTGCCGGCGCAACGGCTCCTAATGCTTTAGCCGGTGTCAGCCCTGCTTTTGGTGGTGATGTCGTCGCTGTAGGCGGCAAAGTCGCCATGATGCCCATCACATTGGGAACGGCTGACTTCATGGTGCACCACATCCATGCGTTCACCATTCACGTCACCGTCCTGATTCTGCTCAAGGGCGTTCTCTTTGCCCGCAGTTCTCGTCTCGTTCCCGACAAGGGTCAAATCGGTTTCCGATTCCCCTGCGACGGTCCCGGACGGGGCGGTACTTGCCAAGTTTCGGGTTGGGATCACGTGTTCCTCGGCCTGTTCTGGATGTACAACTGCATTTCCGTCGTGATTTTCCACTTCAGTTGGAAGATGCAGTCCGATGTATGGGGAACTGTTTCCTCTGATGGTACGGTTTCCAACATCGCTTACGGCAACTTCGCACAGAGTGCGATTTGTATCAACGGCTGGTTGCGCGACTTCCTGTGGTCGCAGGCCTCTGCGGTGATCACGTCCTACGGTTCGGCTCTGTCGGCCTACGGTCTGATGTTCCTAGCCGGTCACTTCGTGTTTGCTTTTAGCCTGATGTTCCTGTTCAGCGGTCGCGGCTACTGGCAAGAGCTCATCGAGTCCATCGTCTGGGCTCACAACAAGTTGAAGGTTGCCCCATCGATTCAGCCTCGCGCCTTGAGCATCATTCAAGGTCGTGCAGTTGGTGTGGCTCACTACCTCCTCGGAGGAATCGTGACCACTTGGGCATTCTTCCTGGCACGGATCATTTCGGTAGGATGATAGCGAGGAGGAACTAGTAAGAACTTATGGCAACTAAATTCCCAAAATTTAGCCAGGATTTGGCTAACGACCCGACAACTCGTCGGATCTGGTATGGGATTGCAACGGCCCACGATTTTGAAAGCCACGATGGCATGACTGAAGAAAATCTTTATCAGAAGATTTTCGCCTCTCACTTCGGTCACCTCGCCATTATCTTTCTGTGGACTTCGGGCAACCTATTCCACGTCGCCTGGCAAGGAAACTTCGAGCAGTGGATTAAAGATCCGCTCAACGTCCGTCCGATCGCCC
Organism: Zarconia sp.; assembly: GCF_057467645.1. Classification (NCBI taxonomy): domain Bacteria; kingdom Bacillati; phylum Cyanobacteriota; class Cyanophyceae; order Oscillatoriales; genus Zarconia; species Zarconia sp. Next base: position 32,694 of record NZ_JBRJXU010000058.1, on the reverse strand, counting down.
ACGCGATTTGGGACCCACACTTCGGTGAAGGTGCAATTGATGCCTTTACTCAAGCCGGAGCCACCAATCCCGTTAATATCTGCTATTCCGGTGTCTACCACTGGTGGTACACCATCGGCATGAGAACAAATGGAGACTTGTACCAGGGATCGATCTTCCTGCTGATTCTGTCTTCCATCTTGCTGTTTGCCGGTTGGCTGCACTTGCAACCCAAATATCGTCCGAGCTTGGCTTGGTTCAAAAATGCGGAATCCCGCCTGAATCACCACCTCGCTGGCTTATTTGGTGTTAGCTCCCTGGCATGGACCGGTCACTTGGTACACGTCGCTATCCCCGAATCTCGCGGTCAGCACGTCGGCTGGGATAACTTCCTGAGCACGATGCCTCACCCGGCTGGTTTAGCGCCCTTCTTTACCGGTAACTGGGCCGTCTACGCCCAGGATCCCGATACGGCGAGCCATGTCTTTGGGACGTCTGAAGGTGCCGGGACTGCGATTCTGACCTTCTTGGGTGGATTCCATCCCCAAACCGAGTCCCTGTGGCTCACGGATATGGCGCACCACCATTTGGCAATTGCCGTGATCTTCATTGTTGCCGGTCATATGTACCGCACCAACTGGGGAATCGGTCACAGCCTTAAGGAAATCCTTGACGGTCACAAACCGCCTTCGGGTAAGTTGGGTGACGGTCACAAGGGAATGTTCGACACCGTCAACAATTCCTTGCACTTCCAGCTCGGTCTGGCATTGGCTAGCCTCGGTGTTGTCACCTCTTTGGTGGCGCAGCACATGTACGCTATGCCTCCCTACGCCTTCATTGCCAAGGACTACACCACCATGGCGGCGCTCTATACCCATCACCAGTACATTGCTGGATTCATCATGTTGGGTGCGTTCGCTCACGGTGCGATCTTCTTGGTTCGCGACTACGATCCCGAAGCCAACAAGAACAACGTTCTGGCTCGGATTATCGACCACAAAGAAGCGATTATCTCGCACTTGAGCTGGGTTTCCCTGTTCTTGGGCTTCCATACCTTGGGCTTGTACGTCCATAACGATGTGGTGGTTGCCTTCGGCACCCCTGAAAAACAAATCCTGATCGAACCGGTGTTCGCTCAATGGATTCAAGCCTCTCACGGCAAGGCTCTCTACGCCTTCGACGTGTTCCTATCCAATCCCGATAGTATTGCCACCACCGCGTGGCCTAATGGCGGAGACGTCTGGCTTCCCGGCTGGCTCGATGCCATCAACAGCGGTACGAACTCTCTGTTCTTGACCATCGGACCTGGCGACTTCTTGGTTCACCACGCCATCGCTCTGGGTCTGCACACCACCACCTTGATCTTGGTCAAAGGTGCGTTGGATGCTCGCGGTTCTAAGCTGATGCCGGACAAAAAAGACTTCGGTTACAGCTTCCCCTGCGACGGTCCCGGTCGGGGCGGTACTTGCGACATCTCTGCTTGGGATGCCTTCTATCTCGCTGCCTTCTGGATGCTCAACACTCTCGGTTGGTTGACATTCTACTGGCACTGGAAGCACCTGGCGGTGTGGCAAGGCAACGTAGCTCAATTCAACGAATCTTCCACTCACTTGATGGGTTGGTTCCGCGATTACCTGTGGCTGAACTCCGCCCAGCTTATCAACGGTTACAACCCCTATGGCGTGAATAACCTGTCGGTTTGGGCTTGGATGTTCTTAGCCGCTCACCTCGTTTGGGCGACCAGCTTCATGTTCCTCATCTCTTGGCGGGGTTACTGGCAAGAGCTGATCGAAACCTTGGTTTGGGCTCACGAGCGCACTCCTCTGGCGAATCTGGTTCGTTGGAAAGACAAGCCCGTGGCACTCTCCATCGTCCAAGCTCGTTTGGTCGGTCTGACTCACTTCGCAGCGGGTTACGTGTTCACTTATGCCGCCTTCTTGATTGCCTCGACGGCAGGCAAGTTTGGTTAAAGATAATAACCGAACCACTGTTTAATTGAAAAAATCCCTGGCGAATTCGCCAGGGATTTTTTTACCTCAAAATATGAATTATTTTGAATGATATGACAGTATTTGAGTTAAAAATTGTGTGTCAATCGCTAATTGTTGCCAAATACTAAGAAATCTCGTAACAAGAACGATATCTTCTATAATTCGTTACAAGAGAAAACAAATCCGCGTATCCCTTGCGCGTGAAAAGATTTTCATCAACGTTCAACCCCTGACAGTGAATTAGCTCAAAGGGTTGTCACAATCTTTAAGAGGAGATCGATTCTCATGACTATGGATGTAATTCAAGATGCTGGAGATCCCCAAGTTGGAAATCTAGCAACTCCTGTTAACGCTTCAGCTTTTACGAAAGCTTTTATCAATAACTTGCCAGCTTATCGCCAAGGATTATCTGCGAACCGTCGTGGATTAGAAGTCGGTATGGCTCATGGCTATTTTCTCTACGGTCCTTTAGTTGTCTTGGGACCGTTGCGGGATTCCGATCTCGCCGCTTTTGCGGGATTACTTGCCGCCGTTGGTTTTATCGGTATTCTAACCGTCGCTTTATCGATTTACGGTCAAGTTGGGATTAGTGCGCCTACCGCAAGCGTTACCACCGCAAATCCCCCAGAAAACTTGGGAACCCAGGAAGGCTGGAGTGATTTTGCTAGTGGTTTCCTTCTTGGTGGTTGTGGAGGAGCCGCTTTTGCTTATTTCCTCTGTACGACACCTCATCTAGCCCCCCTGCAACAGGTTGTTAGTCAGGTTTGGTCGTCCTAAGCTCGAATACGCCGATTACTTCCAAGAGCAAGGCTTTTTTCCTTCTTGAGAAGTCAAGCTATTCGGCATAAGCAAAACCCCCCAAGCAAGCTCTGCAACCGAGACAATGGGGGGTTTTCGTTTATACTCAGATCGAGCGATACACTCGAGTGCCTTTAGATTTGAAGCTTGACCGAGTAAGATTAAGCTTCGCTCTCAACATAGAGAAACAAAAGTCCCATAACGACGAAGGGCATTACCATTCCAATCAGAGGAACCATGACCCAAGGCAAGAATGAAGCTGCGTAGTCAGCACTCATCTGAAATTTCTCCTTACTATAAAATTCCGAACATTAACAAATGATTGTGTCGGAGCGAGCCGACTGCAATGCTCTCAAAATCTTGTTTGAGACCTTAAGCTAACATTTTAGGCAAGTTGGGGTAATTCAGTCTCAGAATTGGGGAATAACTTTAGAAAAGTTCACTCACGTTCGCTCGTTCGATGGAAGAGCTAAAGCCCAAAAATTAATCTTTTTCTGTGATTTTTCGATCTCCCGGTCGATCGCGTGAGGGTCTTCGATCTGTCCTTTGAGAACAATTTATCCTCAGTTTGTCAAAAAATATTACAAAACTTTGCAAAGCTAGATTAAGATATACCGATAAGTACTATGCAGAAGTATAGAGATTTGCTAAATTAGCTAGTCCTAGCGTCAATCGAAACTCACCGGCCGATCGATGACGCGGTCCTTTTCTTCGAGTGCAGTTTCCGTATCCCTTGAATAGAACTCAAATGCTAAGAGTTTTAGTCTTATGGAGAAAGTATTAATCTCCAGACTTTTCATCGGGACGCGCGATCGATAACGCCCTATTAAGGCTAAACTAGTCAAAATGCGAGCTAGCACATGGCTTTAATCACCAGAAGATCTGAAGGGTACAATTTGTATCCCACCTGCGATCTGGCGGATGGATAGGGAATTTGGGAAAAGTAGACGGATCGAAGAGCGTACTTGTGGTACCAAGAAGTACGGTATGAAGATCGCACGCTAGAATTCAATCAATCATTTAAGGAGGTGAATGCATTATGGCATCTACAAAGTACTCTCGACTCATTCGCTTTTTAGAAGACGATCTCGCGCTACCGGCTGATTCTCTGGCCGTTGCGATGCGCCATCGGGAGCAAGACCCAGGTCCGTTGCCAATGATTCTGTGGAAGTATGGTTTCATTACCATCGAACAGCTCGATCGAATTTATGAATGGCTCGAAACGGCCTGAAGAAAACATCTTGTAACTTCCATTCGAGATATGTCCGTTCCACGAAAGCAGGCGTGGCTGCTGCCAATGCGGGTGTCGCGCCAAATTTGAAACTTTACATCGATGACATCGAATCAACGTGAATCTGCCCCAAAATCGCTCTGAGTCGATCGTAATCGTCCTTGAGTAACAGGCTCAGGGTACGTCCGGCTTTGACCAACCAATCCCGATCTGCTTGGCGGAGTTGGTACACCTCGCGAATCACCGCAGCGATTAAGGCATCCACGGGTGCTCCCATCATTTGCACCAGCGTTCTCAAAAAATCGAGTCGATCGCTAAAATCCATCACTTCTTCCGGCGTGCAGTAATAAACAGCCTGGTGAATTTGAGGCGGACGAGGCGGAATATATTGATACACCGAACTCGGAGTACGATCGCCCGAGGGTGGGGTAAAGCCGACAATGGCAGCCCGAAATTCAGTTTTCAGCATCGCAAAAATCTGAGGTTGTTGCTCTCGCAAGTCATCGAGAGATAGCCCTAACGCTCGCGCCCGATGAACGGAATCGATCGGGCTAGTTGTGGCGTGATATACCACGGCATACACCTGATTGCCCGATTCTTCATCGATCGCCTTTACCCAACTGCCAAAGGGGGGCATCGCCGGAAATGTCAGATCTTCGGGTTCGAGACATTGCGCTAAAAACTCCGTCGTGGAGGTTTCGATCACTTCAGCGACGTGGTTGGGGTTTCGCTCCCCAGCAGAGAGTTGAGACAGAGGAAGACGCATGGGGCTTCAGAGTATGTGGGGATGCTGGTGAGGCAGAGAAAGCACAAGGGAAAAACCCTCTATACCGACGAGAGCGAGTTGGGACGATTCGCAAGCATTTCTCGCCAAACTCGATCGCTTCTCTTCTCTGGCTCGCCTCGCCATCAATTCTAAGTCTTGACCCGAACTCGAGCTTACTTCTTCGGACGACCGGCTGTGGCATCGACGAGTTCCAACTCCGACAAGCGGAAAGTAACGGAATGGTCCCAGTTGCCCCCCTCAAACAGCACCGAAGCTTTGCCATCGCTCACTCGCTGAACGAGACCTTGGAATTGATAGTAGATATCGTTGGCGTTGGTTACGCGAACCGCAGAACCCGGTAAAATCATAGCTTCGATCGAGGATTGTATGGTCACGTGACATACTCCCGACGTTCCCCTGATGGGAGAGCGCGGGCTTCTTGCCAACTCCACCCAACGGTTCGGATACTCGGCAAGCTTTAGTAACGATACGGGATGCCCCTCCGCACCGGTTCTTTTATTGAATTTGTTTGAGTTAACAGGCGGCGGGAGCGCACTTATGGATTTGACCTGCTTTGAGCATTATACCCAACCTGCTATTCATGAGCCAGTGCGAGGCGAAGCGTAGCGGAGGGTTCTGGCAGGCGAGCTAATAGCTTACATCTGGAGTCTGCGCTAGGACAATGCGATCGAACAAAGATACTGATGACAAATGGAACTGTCCGATCGCTGTTGCGGGAGGGACAACTCTATTAGGATTAGGATGAGGGGTCTCAACCAAAAGAGTCTCAGGGGTTAAGGGTTGAGTCCCCCATGGGTGAAGCTCCCGTTGCCACGATCGAGGATCGGAGGTTAGGATACCTTCAGTTTCCAGCACAAAGTCTCTCCTTCCCTTTCCCGAATCGAAGAGAGAGCTGGTATGTTGGGGTCTGGTCTGTCTATAACCAGTAGCCTCACAATCCCCATGTATTTACATCGTTACCTCTACTTCTTTGAAGTGGAGGTATTTGTTTAGAAAACTGCGATTGAAAAGAAAAAACACCCCCCCACAAAGGAGGGGGGGTATGGATGTGTTTACTTCGTGAAGTCTTTGATACTCTATTAATAGCCTGGTTCGAAGAGCTGCGGCATCCGTTAAATTGCCCATTTAAAGTCTGCGTAAATTTCTGTGCGTAGAACTACGGTGATTTCTCGAAGTCCGATCCCGCAGATGGCTTCTGAAATACGATCGAGCCAAACCCTCGAGCTAGACATCAACCCCAAACTCGCGTTACGATGATGTGCGTTCGATCGCCCCATCGATGGCGCTCATGCTGCATTTCCAATACTCAACATTAATTAATGCTCCCATCGAAACGGTGTGGAACTTCCACGAACGCTCGGATATCCTGCAACTGCTAACCCCACCGTGGCAAAATGTGGAAATCGTTCGCCGCGAAGGCGGATTGGATATTGGGGCGATAACGGAATTTAAACTGTTCTTCGGTCCGATTCCCGTGCGCTGGTTGGCCCGCCATACCGAATGCGATCGCTACGGTCTGTTCACCGACGAACAGATCGAAGGTCCGATGGATAGTTGGACCCATCGCCATCAATTTAGCCCGGAAGCGGGAAAAACGCGACTGACCGATGCCATTGCCTTCTCGCTACCGGGGGGAGAGCTGACTGAGGCTCTCTTGGGACCGATCGTGCGGCAACAGCTCGAAGAAATGTTTCGCTATCGCCACCAAGTGACCCAACGGGAGTGCGAACGCAATGCTCTCAACCGCTAATTATCACTGCGCTTATTGCGGCGAACCCTCCACGACATTTATTGATGTGAGCGCTGGGATGCAGCAATCCTACGTTGAAGACTGCCAGGTGTGCTGTCAGCCAAACCTGTTGTACGTTCGGATTGACGAAAATACCCTCGATATTGAAATCGATACAGAACCCGAAAGTTGAGAAAGTTCAGACAACGAGATCCCGGAAAAAAGAAAGCGCCCGACCTAGGGCGTGTCATCAATTAAATTTAGGACTCTTTCGGGATAAGGATTTGACCGCGATAGATTCAAAATCGATCGAAAACCCAGAATCCACAGCTCGTCAGGGATGTACGGCTAATTGATGACAGACCCTAGGGGTCAAGACGCGCGTCGATTCGATCGATTTTCGATGACTCAACGACCGTCGAGTTTTTCAATTTTATGCCGGAGATTTCCTGGGAACAGATCGATACCAAAGGCGGATTTAACCAAGTATGCTCCAAAAAAGAGAAAGGCACTAATGGTTAAATTGAGTCCGACTAACAGTACCAGTGCGGCGATCGTATTTCCCGCCCGGGCCATTTTGTCGGGAACGTACTTGCGGGCTTTCTTGCGGCGATCTTTTCCCACCAGCAAGACCACGTAGAAGCGAGTCAATACCAAATCGACGACAAATCTCAAATCGACGATTTTCGGAGCCGGTTTGGGAATGGCAGAATCGATCGCCCCCCGAATCGCCTCTAACTGTTGCGGGTTGAAGCTCGATCGAACCTGGGGGTCCATGCGTTCGATGTAATCCTGTGCAGTTCGGTCGGCGTAAGCTTTGGTGCTCGAACCCTGAGATTGGGCGTGAGGTTCGGGGGGTTTGCTAGAAGGTTGAGACAATGTCATTTTTTTTGAGGAGTTGCTGTGTATCCAATGGCGGCATCATCAGCCGGCAAAACGTTGACCCGATCGAAAATCCTCGCGCAAATCGAACCCGGTTCGTGGAAAACCCGGGAACTCTTGCACTCGTGACCCGATGGAATGTTGTAGATGCGGGAGACTTAACCCGATTGGAGATAAAGCAGGCTACCCAACCCAATGGCGATCCATGTCAAACCGATGGAAATCGATTGTCGAACTTTAACCGAAGCAATACCCAAAGATTGCAGGGGTTTGGCGGCGAAAGCGAGGACTAAAATCACAACGATCGAACTCGTCCAAATCCCCAGCAAGCCGGTTGCCCAAAGTGCTGCATCTTTTTTCGGAACCATCGGGTTCCAAATCGCGGGCCAAGACTTGAAAAGCGCGCCAACAGCCATTAACCCGACGAGCCAAGTATTGGCTAAAAAGATCGCTCGGGTGCCCACCATCGACAAATGCAGCGTCACGGCTAGGGTTCCCAACCAAATAAACCACGGCATCTCAAATGCGGCCATTAACCAACCGACCCAGAGATATCCCGTAAATAGTACGATCGGGTACGCGACAGTCATACTCATCCGACTCAACAGTAGTTATAGATAAAGGGTATGTAAGGGGTTAGCTCAAAGGCTCGAACGCAAGTGCGAACCTATTGCTTCTATTTCCTCAGTTGTTCGGGTTAGATCGGGATCGATAATCGATCGCTGTTGACTTTCACGAGTCGAACCCGGAGAACAGCCGGATTAAGAATGTACTCGTCCAGTTTATCCTAGCTTTATCAGTAGAATGCTTGGCAATGGGGCGGTGAACCAAGCACTCACCGCTCTTCAAGAAGATACGCGCACAAAATTAAGCGCTCGAGAAAATCAATCTCGAGCGCTCGTACATCAACATTTCAATTGAGACGGTTTATGAAATCCTTAAGGACTTGCCGGAACCAAATACTCTGACTCCAGCGGTTCGGCTGCCCCCTGACGCACCAATGCTTGGTACATCATAGCAACAACTTCCGCCCGAGTTGCTTCGCGATCGAGTTCGAGTTTGGTGCGATTGGGGTAGCTCGCCACCAACCCGGCTTGAGTTGCAGCGGCGATTTTGGGTTTTGCCCAATTTGGAACCGTATCCGCGTCTTCGTAAACGGCTAATACCGCATCGGGATTTTCCGGCAGTTGCAAACCGAGTCCCGTCGCTAGAGCAATCAGCAGTTCTAGGCGGGGAACGGTTTTTGCCGGTCGAAAGTCACCCTCGGGATAGCCATTTAAGAAATTGGCTTTGTTCGATGCCTCGATCGCGACCGCCGCCCAAAAATCTTGGGTAATATCGGTAAAATCAAGCTGGGGTTGCTTATCTTGCAAGTCGAACAGTTTGTCAATCTGGATCGCCAATTCAGCGCGATTGACCGGGGCATCCGGCCCAAATGTGGTGGCATTCTCTCCATCTTGAAATCCAGCAATTACCCTCCGGCTCGACAAACCACTAATAAAGGGGAAAGCCCAGTATTCGGGAGGCACATCGGCAAATTCAATGGGTTCTTCCGGTGGGGGTAAGTCTGGGTTGATTTGGGTTTCCGATTCAGACGGTTGTGGAGATTGTGGGGTCGCAATGGGGACTTCCACCGGTGCTTGAACTTCCCCTTCTCCTTCAGGGACAATGATAGTTGTTGCCTCATTGAGGGAGGTAGCAACTTCATCGTCTGCGGGGGGTTCATCTGTGGCAGTTGCCGTTTCTGCGTCCGCCTCCTCGTCTAGAGTTAACGCGCCGACGACGGGGAGAATGGGTGCAATGGGTTCTAAAGCATCGAAGGGAGAACCCCCTGCCTGGGCCTCCATTGCAGATGCAGCTTCATCTTCCTCAACATCTGTATCGGCGGCAGCGTCACCATCACGATCGGGTTGGAGTAAAGCCAGAACCCCATCATCTGAAGTGGGTTTTAAGACGGGAGGAAACTTCCACTCGGCTGGAGATCGCGTCAGGGTTTTCACAGAGTCCGATGCAGCAAAATCGAACTCGGCTTTGCCTCGGTTGAAAGCCCAGAACAAGATCGAGCCGAAGGCTAGAAATGCCACGACTAGTGCAATTTTCTCATCTTTTTTTAACGGTTTGGTACGCGGTGAGGGTCGTTCTGGCGGCGAGGAATTAGTCATCGTGATGGCCTCCACAGTCGATCTTCCCTCAAATTAAATCACAGCAAGGCAACTTTTGATAGTGGGGCCCTAAAGGATGCGCGCTGGAGAATATCGACATCATATCTGGAGTATGAAAATCTCATCGGTTGCTCCCCATTGCCTCAGTCCAAGTGGATGGCTCACCCAATGGCGCTAGCGTTTGCCTCGCTTGGTTTTACCCATCTCCCGTTTTTCGTTTTCTTGGCGGCGGCGATCGCGCCAATCGGCTAACGTCAGGTAACCAACTCCAAGGGTAACCACGACGAGTAATCCCAATGCCGTTGCCGATAAAACCGGCAGTAGAAGATTTTCCATCAGTTATCTTGGTCTGCTGTATCTGTGCTCGTGCTGCTACGCAGAATTAAAAATACTTACTATATATAGCTTTCACCGGTTGAGAGCTGGGTCGTTATTTCTGCCGCACTGCACTAGAGACTACCACAAGTGAGATCCTCCTTGAGGATGGACGAAGGAATTTTTAATCCTTAAATTCGCCGACAACCGACAATTCAAGTCCCGAAATCATCTTCGCGTTCGTCCATCCTAGGCGGTCGAAGTTTTCTCTTTAAAGGATTTGACATGGATGTGTCAGGCACTTAGGGTTTCTTCTCATTGATGCTCGGGCTTACTTTACGTTTTTAACGTTCCCGATTCATAGGATTTCCTTTTTCCTTTTCACTCCCCTCTCAAATTATCTCTATCTATGCGTTTTACCCATGAATGGAAATAGAGGGTGTTATCGAAAGCGAGAGTCGCTCGAGGATATTCCTCCGAATCAGCGGCTATCATCATTTCCCATATTTGAAAAGATTCTTTAAGTACGAGCACCGTTTTTTTTATTCATCGTTAGATTTGGAAAATATCAAACTTTTGATGAATTTTCTTTTAATCAACTGGAGCGCTTATGAAAGCACTACTCCTGTGGCCCGTGCTGCCCAATTCTTTTTGGTCGTATCAGGAAACTCTAGACTTAGCAAAACTGCGATCGACCAATCCTCCGTTAGGCTTAATTACCGTTGCCGCAATGTTACCGTCCCATTGGGAGATTCGATTCGTCGATCGCAACGTCCGCTGTGAAACTGAAGCCGACTGGTCTTGGTGCGATCTCGTAATAATTTCGGCGATGATCGTCCAGAAAGATGACTTTCGATCGCTGATTCAAAAAGCACTTTCTCTGGATAAAAAAGTTGCCGTCGGCGGTCCGTTTCCCACCTCGGTTCCCCAGTTTTCCCTAGATTGCGGGGCTCATTACCTGATTCTCGATGAAGGAGAACAGACAATTCCTCAATTCCTCGCCGCCTTAGAACGGGGAGACGATCGCGGTATTTATCGAGCATCCGAAAAACCCGATGTCACTCAAACACCAATCCCCCGTTTCGATTTATTAGAATTGGATGCCTACTTTGCCATTACCGTTCAATTTTCGCGCGGGTGTCCGTTCCAATGCGAATTTTGCGATATTATCAACCTCTACGGTCGCAAACCCCGCACCAAAATACCAGAGCAAATTTTAGGAGAATTAGAGGTTCTCTATCAAATGGGTTGGCATCGTTATGTCTTTATCGTCGATGATAATTTTATCGGCAACAAACGCAATGCCAAAGTCTTCCTGCGCGCCTTAATTCCCTGGATGGAAGCGCGCAACTATCCCTTTATGTTAGTCACCGAAGCCTCTCTCAATCTTGCCGAAGACGAAGAACTCATCGATTTACTTGTAAAAGCGGGTTTTGTGAAGATATTTATGGGGATTGAAACCCCCGATATCGAAAGTTTGGTCGGAATTCACAAACTGCAAAATACCCGCCGCAGCCTCATCGACTCTTGTCATAAAATTACCGAACGGGGATTGCAAATCATGGCCGGATTTATCCTCGGCTTCGACAACGAGCGACCTGGTGCGGGGGGACGAATTCGAGCGTTTATTGAAGACACGGGCATCCCCCAGGGCATGTTCGGGTTGTTACAAGCTCTCCACAACACCGCCCTGTGGCAGCGACTCAAAGCCGAGGGACGGTTGCGCGATGGGTTAGCAACGGTTCACCAAGGGGCGATAATGAACTTTACTCCCACCCGTGCGATCGAAGAAATCGTCCGCGAATACATCGAAGCCTTTTGGCACATCTACGAACCCCTGCCCTATCTGAAGCGTGCCTTCAGCCACTTTATGAGGATGAGAAACTGGCGGGGAAAACACCATCGCCCCATGACCTGGCATGAGTGGCGGCTGTTGCGAGCGATTTGCTGGCGGCAGGGGGTGCTGCGTTCCACCCGATTCCGGTTCTGGTGGCAACTGGCTGCGATCGCCCTCACTAAACCCCAACTCCTCTATGAATATCTGATGGTATTAGGGGTCGGCGAACATTTCTTTAAATACCGCCACGAGGTGAAAGCTCAGCTACTCGAACAGTTGGCGGCATTGCAAGGGGAGGCAGCAGAACTGTTGTCAGCTCCAGTTCCAGCTTTGAATTGAGTTAAGGTCTGTTTTGGATAAGACTGTTTCAGGTGAGGGCAGGGAAAGGGGTCGGGGGGAATTGGGAATGGGGATGAAGTACTTTGCTCCCGAGCAACGAGATGTCGCCAGTGTTGTCGCTTCGCTTTCAAGAGGCAAGACGGCCGCCCGAACGTCATCCAGAGTAGGCATCCCGGCGAGGTCGCGGTAGCAAAACTGACGTGAGTGAGGGATAGGCAGTTTTTCTGGCTGGGATGAAACTTTTGACCCATCACCAAACTGCCCACCGCCACCGGATCTCGAGTTCGGTTAAATACTTCTAAAAACATCACTCAGACGACACTCATACAGTCGTCTGTTACCACCACCCTGCCTCCCCGACATTAAACTAAGCCCGCGCCAACGGTTCCTCTCGGGCGGGAAACTGAGCGAAGTTGAGGGCATTCACCGTGCGAGCGGAGTCGAGGACTCTAAACTGAGCGCCGAAGCGGACGAACTGGCGTTTTTGCCCCGCAGTCACGATACCCACCACCGGCACTTTCGCCAGTTGCTCTTTGTTGGTGTGGGCTTGGAGAATGTCGAGTAGGCGACGCTGAACTTCGATACTTTTGGCTTGCTGGGGATTGAGTTCCACCATTACCATTTTCACCTGTTCGATCGGTTCGGCATCTTCAATAATCAGTTGGGTGCGATCGTCGCGCCGATCGATTTTCCCCCAGATAATCAGTCGCGCATCGGCTTGGAGACAGGGGTGAATTCGCTCGTAACTTTTGGGAAACACCACCCCTTCGGCCTGTCCGGTGAGGTCTTCGAGGTTCAAGATCGCCATCCGATCGCCTTTTTTGGTCAAAATCGGTTTAATCGAGCTTATCATGACGATTGCGCTCACCACGGTACTTTCTTGGCGATCGCTCAATTCGTTCAAATTCACCGGGGCCAGCAGTCGCGCCGATTGTTGGATCGGTTTGAGGGGATGATCGGACACGTAAAATCCCAGCAACTCCTTCTCCTGACGCAACTTCGTCAGCGGATCGTAGTCTTCGACGGGTTTCGCTTTAGGAAGGGCTTCAAACCGATTCGTTGTCTGGGTGGTTTGGGTCTCTCCCATAAAATCGAACAGATTTCCCTGTCCCGAAGCTTTATCCCGCGCCCGAGACTGGGCCCAATCGATGGTTAAGCTCAAGTTTTCCATCAATTGACGGCGGTTGGGTTCGATGCGATCGAGAGCCCCGCATTTGACTAAGGCTTCGAGAGCGCGTTTGTTCGCCGCCCGTAAATCGACGCGATCGCACAAATCTGCCAGGGATTCAAAGGGTCCGTCTTCGTCGCGCGTTGCCAGAATGCATTCGATCGCCCCCTGCCCCAAATTTTGTACTGCCGATAATCCGAACAAAATCTTACCGTCTACGGGGGTAAAATCAATTTCCGATCGATTCAAATCCGGCGGTTCTACCTGAATGTTCATATTCATGCAGGTGGCAATATATTTTTGGACTTTATCCTGGTTGCCGCTGTTTGCCGTCAGTAGCGCCGCCATATATTCAACGGGATAATTGGCTTTGAGATATGCTGTTTGGTAGGTGACATACCCATAAGCCATGGAATGGGATTTATTGAAACAATATTCAGCGAATTTAATCATCTGGTCGAAGAGTTCTTCGGCAATTTTTTGACTCACCCCATTTTTCGCCGAACCATCGATAAAAATGTCCCGATGTTTTTGCATCTCCGCCAGCTTTTTCTTCCCCATGGCGCGGCGCAATAAATCTGCTTCTCCTAAGGTGTATCCCGCTAAGTCCTGAGCGATTTTCATAATCTGCTCTTGATACACCATCACCGCATAGGTTTCCTGGAGGATGGGTTCTAACAGAACGTGTTCGTACTCGACTTTTTCCTGACCGTGTTTGCGGTTGATAAACTTCGGAATCAGACCCGCATCCAGAGGTCCCGGACGGTAGAGGGAAAGAATCGATGAAATATCTTCAATACTCGACGGTTTCAAATCGCGCACCACTTGCCGCATCCCGGAAGATTCCAATTGGAACACGCCCGCGAGTTGACCCACCGATAACAATTGATAGGTTTTTTGAATGTCGCTAGGAAGCTTTTTATCTTCACTGCGCGCGAGAATTGCTTGTGCTTTGCGTTCCTCAGCCGGGAGTCGATCGGGATCGATATCGATATTTTTCCCTTTCTTCACCAAATCGAGAGTTTTCTGAATCATCGTTAGGTTTTTCAGACCCAGAAAATCCATTTTCAACATTCCCAGGGATTCGAGTTCTTCCATCGAATACTGAGTCGTCACCGCACCTTCTTTATTCAGCTGTAGAGGGACAATTTCATCGAGGGGATCGGCAGAAATCACCACCCCAGCAGCGTGAACCCCAGAAGATTTGTTCGTTCCTTCGATCCGAATTGCCATCTCCACCCACCGACGGACGATCGGATCGCTATCGTAGGCTTCTTTAAATTCCGGTGCCGGGGTATCTTTAGAAATCATCACTGCCAGTTTTTCCGGTTTGCCTCTCGATACCGGAATCAGTTTCGCCATTTTGTCGGCTTGTTTGTAAGGAATATCCAACACCCGACCAACATCTTTCAGAACCGCCTTCGAGGTCATTCGGTTGAAGGTAATAATTTGCGCCACCCGGTCTTTGCCGTACTTCTCGGTGACGTATTCGATCACTTCATCTCGCCGGTCGATGCAAAAGTCGGTATCGATATCTGGCATCGATTTGCGTTCGGGATTGAGAAAACGCTCGAACAGCAAGCCGTGATGCACCGGATCGATATTCGTAATCCGCAGGGTATAAGCGACCAACGAACCGGCAGCCGAACCCCGACCGGGCCCGACGGGAATTTTGCGGTCTCTGGCAAACTTGATGTAGTCCCACACCACCAGAAAATAGGTGGAAAATCCCATCCGCTGAATCATTTTCAGTTCGTATTCCAACCGTTCTTTATAGACCGGTTGAATTTCGGCGCGGGTTCTGGCTTTTAATCGCTCGAGCAATCCCTGCCAAGACAGTTCTTCAACGTAGGTATCGGAGGTGTAACCGGAGGGGATGGGAAAGTCGGGAATTCGGGTGTCACCGAAAATATTGTAGGGTTGCACTTTGTCGGCCACTTCGAGGGTATTGGAAATCGCCTCTTGGATAGTTTCGTCCTCTAGATGATCGCGAAACAGCAGTGCCATTTCTTCGGCGGATTTGAGATATTCCGTCCCCGAATAGCGCAGTCGTTTGTCTTCAGTGACCAGCTTTTTCGTCTGGATGCACAGCAATGCATCGTGGGCTTCTACGTCGTTACAAGAAATATAATGGGAATCGTTTGTGGCAATAATTTTAATGTCGAGTTCTCGGGCAATTTTAACAATTTCTGTATTCACCAATCGGTCTTCTGGCATCCCGTGGTCTTGAATTTCGAGATAGTAATCTTCCCCGAATACATCTTTGTACCACTGGGCGACTTTTCGCGCCGCATCGGGTCTTTTCTTGAGGATGGCTTGGGGCACTTCTCCCCCCAAACACGCACTGGTAACAATCAGTCCTTCGCTATATTGTTTGAGTAAGTCTTTATTAATACAGGGACGAGAAAATATTCCCTTCCCTTGCACGCCCTCTAAGCTAGAAACGGTGGTAAGTTTGACTAAGTTTTGATAACCGGTGCTATTTTTTGCCAGGACGACTTGATGATATCGGGGACGGCGTTCTTGCTTGGTAATATCCCCGTTAATAACGTACATTTCATTACCGATTATCGGCTTTATATTTCGATCGCGGCAAGTTTTAATCAGCTCCACGGCTCCGTACATCACGCCGTGGTCTGTGAGCGCAATTGCCGGCATACCAAGCTCCTGCGCTCTTTTGACTAATTGCGGAAGCTGACTGGCACCGTCGAGCAGGCTGTAGTCGCTATGAATGTGGAGACCAACAAAAGACATCGTTTAACTGAATTAAGTCAGAGAATAAGGGTAAATTAATGATGCGTTGATATCGGTAAAATCGATATCTGAAATGAGAAAAAACGAGAAAATATGATGATATTTTGCTAATACCAACTCATAGATCGAGAAAATTAACGATTTGCTAGATCGATGGATTTAGAAGAAAAAAATGAGACAGAAAAGATAGCCCTAACGATAAAATCGGATAGAGCAACTGGACCCACTCAAAACTTACGTAAGAGCACCAGTTTAATTAGATGGCAAACTGTAACAAGCTAATTTACGGCCGACAGATATTCTGACACCTGACTTTGGCTCTTTTGGTGAGATCGATGATTGCAACAAGAACCAAGCCACAAATAGTCGGCTGAACGCAATGTTTGAATTTAATTGAGGGTTAACAGTTCGTCTATATTTGGATTTTACACCACACTCAGCGGGTTTTCTATTGGTTTTAAATTCAACTTAAAAACTCGTGATTTTCAGAGGATTTGACTTTTGTCAAGGAGAAATATGATGAAACTGCTGGAATTTCCGAGAATGTGACCGATCGCGATGGTTGGAAATGCGATCGCCCAAATCCGCCTCTAAACTAACGCTCCCCTGGAACTGTTACCGAGCAACATGGCATCGCCGAAGGAGAAGAAACGATACTCCAAGTCGAGCGCCTCTCGGTATAACTCTAACAGCCGCTCTCGTCCCACCATCGCGGAGACCAACATCAGCAAACTCGATCGGGGTAAGTGAAAGTTGGTAATCAATCCATCCACCACCTGCCATCGATAACCGGGATAGATAAATAAGTCCGTCTGCGAGCAGAACGGTGCCAAAGTTCCCCCCCGCGCGGCGGATTCGAGAGAACGTACCACCGTCGTCCCCACGGCAATAACGCGCCCCCCTCTAGCTTGGGTTTGGCGGATTTTATCCACGGTATCTGCGGACACATCCACCCACTCCCCGTGCATTTTGTGCTGGGTAATTTCGGCAGTTTCCACCGGGCGGAACGTTCCCACCCCAAC
The DNA here is from genome assembly GCF_057467645.1 of Zarconia sp. NCBI lineage: Bacteria > Bacillati > Cyanobacteriota > Cyanophyceae > Oscillatoriales > Zarconia > Zarconia sp. The sequence continues at coordinate 15,700 of NZ_JBRJXU010000058.1, read as the reverse complement.
GTGGAGAGTTACAAAGGTGCGATCGATACCGCGATCGTCCAATCGCCCCAATAACTCATCGGTAAAATGCAATCCCGCCGTGGGGGCTGCAGCGGAACCCGGATGTTGGGCGTATACAGTTTGGTAGCGATCGGGGGGGGCTTCGGAATCAGTAATATAAGGTGGTAGGGGAACCTGCCCGAATCGATCGAGCTGTTGAACCAGGGATGTATCTGGGGGCAAGTCAAATTTAACGATCCGGCCTCCCGTGGCTTCATCCCGCGCTAGAACCGTTGCGGTAAGGGTAGAGATGACCGCAGAATTTGCCGATGAAGAGTCGGCTCGGGGAGAAAATTCAATCTTCGCCCCCGGCTTGAGGCGTTTTCCCGGCTTCACCAGTGCCAGCCAAGTATCGAGCGAGCGTTCTTCGAGTAATAAAACTTCTACCTGGGCCCCACTGGGTTTGCGGCCGTAGAGACGGGCCCGAATCACCCGCGTATCATTGAGGACGAGTAAATCTCCCGGCGCGAGTAAGTCCGGCAGTTGGCGAAAAATACGATGGCTGCGATCGCACTGGAAATCGGCAACGAGCAAACGCGCGCTATCTCTAGGTTCTACGGGATTTTGGGCGATTCGTTCTAGCGGCAGTTCGTAATCGTAGGCATCCAGTAACAAGTCGATATTTTCGCTAACCCTGACGTTCGATCCCATCTTGTTTTAGTTCTATACAGCGATCGTTTTGGCAAGCGCTTCCCAGGTTGGGTAACATCCCCCACGTAATTGCAGGGACTCCACCCTATAAACCCCACGGGTAGACGCGCGAATATATATAGTAACCCCCTAATGTGGCAACCAACTATGGATTATCTTTACTACCTCGCAAATGCCAGTTTGACTTTGAGGGTTGCTGAATACCTAAGACTGGGAAAGTTCCCGGTTCGCTTCATGACAGTAATCCATCAAATCGACGGTTGGGTAGTGAGGGTGAAAATGGAACATCAGCTCTCATCCGAGCAACACGGTGACTTTCTTGCTTATATGAATGAGTTGGGTATTCCTTACCCATCTAATATTCGCGTCCAGATGGCGCTGTGGAGTTTGGAAACCGGACAATCTCCTGTTGATGTCATGCGCCGCTACCAAGTGGCGATTGTCTCTCACGGTCACCCCGACCTCGAAGAAATTGAAGCCTTCCGCAAGCAGTTCGTGAATGGTTTGGGATATTGTCCCGAAACTCTTGCTTGATACGATTTGATTCTGAGTTGGATGAATTGGAGATTCGAGCGATCGAGTCTCTTTTTTTTTGGGCTGATGGGGCGATCGAGCAATCGTCGGGAATCCCATCGGTGTTTATAGCTAAGGCGCTGTGGGCTTAGGGCATCGAAGAGCGAAGTATTCCTCTTGATTGTTAAGATATATAACTTGTCTGAGGGGTGATACCCCCCGTACTGCTATATTAAATTTAGTAGATGCACCCTGATGGCAACGCCCGGAATTACTCCTGGGCGTTTTTTTTGTGGAAGTTCGAGCTTCGATTTAGCAGGTTTTCAAATTTGTCTGGCAACCTCTGTGTGGGGTCAATATTTCTGCAAACTGATATGAGAAGCCCAGTGTCGTTTTCCGATCCGAAGGGCTAAGTCACCCCCATCTTGAATGGGCTTCATCCCCTTGAATACAAGTTTTCCCGATTCAAGTGATGAGCGATCGTGATTTTTGTATGTTTGTATACAAAAAAATCTCTTTTCGGTGTTGAATGCGACTCTTTTTTCTCTTCGGAAGGGCAAAGATCCGGATGAAAAAAAATTTTCAAATTGTTCCTAAATTCCCTACACATTTTTGAATCTTAATGTTAGTATGTAGTCAAGGTAAGAAATAAAGCTAAATACTCTCTCGATAACCTTAAGTTAGCTAGAGCAGTACAAGCAAGATTGCCTAAAGCAGTGGATATAGAAGATAGCGTTAGGTTAAACTTTCGTAACTCTTTAAGATGCTTTAGGGTCCAGAGACTCATTCTCTGGTTCGCAGCCGTAAGTCGTTGACTCGAAAGAAAGCTAGTTCATTTGGCAATTTGCCTCGGAAATAGCGTCTTCACATTGAGGAAGACTGAGTAACGATTATTCGGTATGAGAATTCTCCACGCGATTCAGCATCGAGTCGGACAATGTGACGAGTCGATTGCGCGGCGAAATCGCGCCTTAACCTTCTAGCGACCTAGCTAGAGCTAAAATCACTTGTTGAGATGGCTCTAAGATGGATGAAGTCGCTTTCCGAAGAAAGAAAGTCGGGGGAAAAACTAACTCAGTTTTCCTTCGGTATTTTCGGAGAAGATACTTGAGGCTCGAAAAGATTCGTAGATGGTTAATGGGGTTTGAAAAATATTGGACTGGGTGACGTGACATTGCTTGCGTTCCAGTTCGTACCCAATTCTCAAAGTTACAAGAACTCGCAGTATATCTGGGGACTTCTGACTTCAGTGCGATCGCTTACTGTTTGACGGCGCATTGTTTTGTGACGTCTTGCGATCGTCTTGGGCTAATGCGTGCGGCCTAGAAACCGTGCCGGCAGCATAGTCCGTCACTCATATATTCCGATCGAATCTACAGCTCGATCGACATAACACGCAGCTTTTGGGTTGCCCCATCGGCTTGCGAGCAATATTACCGCGCAAACTTTTAGCAACGGGAGGTGAAAACCAAAAAATGGACGTGTGGCGCTGTGTATTAACCATCCTAATTATACTACTGATTATCTTTCCTTCATCGAATCTGTTTTCGGACGCAAGCGCCAACGCAAAAGTCTGTCACAGCGTTCGCGAAGCGACATCTGTGGTGTCTCGAACTCACCACACCCCCTGGCAAATATCTGGGCACTGGCATCGGGAAAATATTCCTCAAGTGGCGACTGTATTTCCCCCTCTTCCCCAGAACGTGTCCACCGATAACGGCGAGGGTGAGGAAGGAAACGGATTAGAAAAAGCAGTAAATCTACTGCGGAGTTTGCTATGGAGAATGACGCGGCATCTTCAGCAGTTACCCATCAAATCTTGGCTGGCGGATTTAGAAGCCAACATCTCTCACAAAAGCGAAGAGATTGCCATGGATGTTGAAACCCTCGCAGCACGAACAGCATAAATAGACGGGGTGAATTCGGGGTGAGCCGCAGTCAGGCTCGGTCAGTTCTGCTATCGCGAGCCTATCGCATTGGTGAGACGAGCGAACACAACTTAGCTTGTATGGGGTAGGGGTCAACATCTATTGAGCCCTATTCAGTTTTTAGAGATCCGATCGCCGAGATTCGATCGCCCATTTCCAGAACCCGTTCATAGGGGTTTAAACTCAAGGATATAGCTGTATTCAGTTCGGTTAGGACAGCCTGAGTCCCGAATTCACAAAGCGCATCTTTCTTCCCCAATTTCCCCAGCAACGCCTGCTCACTTTCACCGATGTCCTAACGCAACGGAATACGGCTATATTCTGGGACGAGGAAGCAACCTCAGCAGACGATCGTTACTGACGTAAGAACTCGACATTCGGCACTAAGGGATCTTTCACGACTCCCACCCCAGTAAAACTCCACCGTTCGAGGAGACTTTTTAGTTGAATCGGAGTTATCGATTCGATCGCGAGTTTATCTTTCATCTCCCCCGCGTACTTATTTAAATAGCTTCGGGCATCGAAGTTTTCTTGAAATAGGAGCAAATAACGCTCGGCGGCATCGGGATTGGGGTGAGCGGCAAGATATTTGCCATCGACTTGAGAGCGAACCAGATAGTAGACTTGGGAAATCATTTTTTAGACGTTGTAGAGGGGAAAATCGATCGAGAGACCTTCAGATTAAAGCTAACAGTAAAAAACTACTTTAGATCGTCTAACTTAATCCGAGGATCGACCATTTTTAACAGCAAGTCAGCCAGTAGATTCCCCAGAATCAACATTACCGCCCCCATCATTAAACTCGCCATGACTAAATATAAATCTTGTGCCTGGACCCCTTCCAAAATTAATCGACCCAATCCCGGCCAATTGAAGAAATATTCAGCGATAAAAGAACCACTCAATAAACTGGCAAATTCAAACCCAATAATCGTAATCAACGGATTAATCGCATTCCGCAAAGCGTGGGTATAAATCACTCGATTTTCCGGTAAACCCTTTGCTCGTGCCGTGCGGATGTAATCTTGGCGCAAAACATCGAGTAGTTGTCCCCGAGTAATGCGCTGCAATCCAGCAAAACTGGTAATACTCAACGCAATTGTCGGTAAAATCATGTGCCAGCCGACATCTAAAATTTTGCCAAAAGCGGTTAAATCGGCATAGTAAACACTGCTCATATTACCCACCGGCAAAAGCGGAGAAAGATTTTGAGCTAAAATCAACAGTAATAGTGCCGTAATAAAGCTGGGAAAACCCTGTCCGGTATAGCTGAGGGTTTGAAGAAATTTATCGAGCCAGCGATTTTGATGAATGGCCCCAATAATTCCCAAAGGAATGGCGATCGCCCAGGTGACAACTAGCGACGAAATAGCCAGTAAGATTGTCGCCGCCACCCGTTCTAAAAGCAATCCACCCACCGGACGCTGGTAAATAAAACTGCGCCCGAAATTTCCTTCCGTTAAAATCTGCGTGAGCCAGCGTCCGTATTGCTCGAAAACGGACTTATCGAGTCCGAATTGTTCCTGGAGTTGGCGAATGGTTTCCTCAGAAACATTCGGCTGAGTTCGCAGGGCATCGAGGTAATCTCCGGGTGCTAACTGAATAATTGCAAAACACAACATCGATGCCAGAAATAGCGTTACGATCGCCTGTAAAAGGCGTTTGAGAATATAAGCAAAAGTTTCGCTGTCAAATAATCGGGTAACTCCGTCTCCAAAATCGCGAGTTTTGGGAGGTGGCGGGCTTTCCTGGGTGGGAGTCATATGTTGTGCTCGGGGCTCAGGGTGTGAATTAAATTTGCTGAACTAACTCTATTCCATTTTGCCAAACTCTCAAATCTTCAAAAGATTCGATTTTTTTCTTAGAGTGCATTTTCCCCCTTCCCCCATAACCCTTCCCCCTTAACAATCTAATATTCCACCAGGCTAATAATGGGGACAGAAGGCAGCTTTTCTCGCCCGCCGAGGGCTGTGAGTTCGATAATAAACCCAAAGCCGATGGTTTCTCCTCCCGCTTGGGTGACCAGTTGTGCCGTTGCCGCAGCTGTACCACCCGTGGCAATGAGATCGTCGACGATGAGGACGCGACTTCCCGGTTCGATCGCATCTTGGTGCATTTCGAGGCGATCGGTGCCGTATTCGAGTTCGTATTCCATCGAGTAGACTGGAGCCGGGAGTTTGCCGGGTTTGCGCACGGGAATGAAACCCGCCCCCAACCGGCACGCGAGGGGAACGCCGAAGAGAAACCCTCGCGACTCCATTCCCAGCACGTAATCCGGTGCGAGTTCCCCGCAACGATCGCCCATGGCATCAATGGTGTAGCGAAGGGCCTGGGGATTTTTCAGGAGGGTGGTAATATCCCGGAAAACGATGCCGGGTTGGGGAAAATCAGGAATATCGCGGACGATCGATTTAAGATCCATCAGAAGTAGCGAGTAACGAGTGAGTAATAATAGGTATCCGGTGAGGCCTCTGGGCCGGGTGTCCGGCCGGTTGCCAAGGGAAGCTCTAAAAATCCTACACTAATGTATGGGGATCTGCGGCGCGCGATCGCGTCTCCCAACTTCTCTACTCTTCCATTGACATCTATAGAAAGTTAGCGTAATGGTATCCACTAGCCCTCCAGACCTGTCTGCTCCTCTCATTTTGGAGAGCTTGCCGAATCTCCCTCTTTCGAGCGATGGCTGTCCTCGCCGGACTCGGATGCAAATCGACCTGATTCTTCTAGCACTCGAAGCCCTAAATCTTAAAGGGTCTGAAGACATCTTAGCGCTATCCAAACAATTAGAATTGCAAGGAATTATTAAAAATCGAGTGGTGTTGTGGCAGTTGCGCTGTACCAACCCCCTACGGCGTTTCAACCAGCGCCGTCCCCTCACCCAAGACGAAGCCAAAGCCCTGGTACTCATTGCGTGCCAGTTGGCGCGGCGGATGACGGTGACGATTCGCCAATTGCTGCTGGAATACGAAAAGCTGAGGGAAACCCAAACCCCCATCGAAAAAAGCCCCCGTTTATCCTACTTTCTCGAACGGTTTCGGGCCCACTTTCGATCGCGCATGAACCCCCGCAGATCTCTGGTGATGACCTATAAAAGCAACGAGAAGTTGAACGAGCTGGCTTTGAAGCTGTTTTCCCAACTGCTATTCTGTACCGGGACGGCAGGACCGCAGCGATTGTGGATTAGTTTATTTGACGGGGAGGTTTAAAGTATGCAACGACGGTATAGTTTGCCCAATTGTACGCTAGCTATCGAAGGACTCAGCAATACCATCGGCGATCTCTCCGGAACGCCCATCGTCTCCACCCTCGTTAATGCGGAATGTTACCTTCAGGGTCGAGAACAGCCGCTTTCGGGAGGTCGGGAGTTTCTCGAAAGTTTGATTCGATCGGTCAGCCAGTACGCTCAGAGTATTTTAAGCGGCGTGCGCCCACCCGAATCCCCCCCATCGGAAGTGGTACGAATTGCGCCGGTCGAGGGACACCATCGCTTGAGCATTGCCGCTTCCGATAATGGGGCAACCCCAGCTGAAATCGATTTGAGTACCGTGGTGCTGTTCGATCTCGTGGAAGCCATCGACCAACTGCTCGCCGATGCCAACACTTTACCCGAGTTAACCGTACCTCTCCAACCCCTTTCCCGCCAGTACTCGAATACCAACGTCCCCCTGACGACGCGGGCGGCTGCCCCGGCGATGGGATTGTCCACTTTGGCCCTAGCAGCATTGGTATTTGCCCTGGTGCCCGTTCCCGAAAAAGTGGAACGACCCGTTGACCCCGTCCCGGAAGAGGTGGAGTCGGTGGAAGGAGATGGACTCTCTTCTGCCGGGAGTGGCACGGGAACGGACGATCCCCCCAGTCGAGAAACCGACGACGACGATGCTGTCGAACTTTCCCCCACTTTGGAAACCACTCCCGATATTACCGATCCCGATCGCATTGCCGAACTGAACGAGGATCTTTACGCACAGATCGACGAAACCTGGGAAGATCGAGCCAGCGTGGTAACTGATTTGAGCTACCGCGTCAGCGTCAGTGACGATGGCACGATTATCGGCTACAAAGCCGAAAGCGGATCGGCCGAGTATTACGATTCGGAGATTCCGTTGCAAGATTTGGTGTATATCCCGACTGAAGGCGGTCGTGCCGAGGCGGAATCCTTAGCGGAATTTAAGGTCGTTTTCCGGGATGATGGCACCCTCGAAGTCAGTCCTTGGGATGGCGACTCGGAAGATAGGACAGCATTGGATTCAGAAGGGGAGACGCGCGAATCTCAGACGGAAGACTCTCGTTTTGATGCATCTGATGACGAGGAATTTGACACCGATGAATCCCGTTTTGACGCATCTGATGATGAGGAATCCGACACCCGCGAATCCCAGACGGAAGACTCTCGTTTTGATGCATCTGATGACGAGGAATCTGACACCGATGAATCCCGTTTTGACGCATCTGATGACGAGGAATCCGACACCGATGAGTCTCGAACCGACGAATCCAGCCGTGAAGACTCAGACAGTATCGAAGACCTGTGGGCAAAAACTCAAGGCTTTTTGTACGACGAATGGGCTGATTTGCCCAGAGCCACTTTTGAGGAGAGACTGGAGTATCGAGTGGGGGTGAGTGAAGATGGAGAACTCGCTCAAGTCGAACCCATCAACCAACCGGCATTCGACTACATCTACGAAACCCCCTTAGATGGCGTGAAACAAGTGGCACCGGGGGACAGAGACGACCCCGAGGATTTGGAATTCTTTAAGGTCGTGTTTACTCCCGGAGGTGTGATCGAGATGAATCCTTGGGATGGGGTGAAATAGGATAGCCACGAGAAGATGCGATCGGCTATTTGGCGCAGGTAGAGATATTTCGGGAATGCAGACTTTCCTCGATCGATCCGCCATATAGCCGATGAAACTCTCGGGGGTTTTGGGAATAATAACGACAGATGCACAACTACTCCATCAGTTGCCCCCCCACCTTCCTACGATGGGAGGGTTTTTATTTGGGGGCGATCGCCCGACAGCAAGTTTTTTGACGATCTGTTTGTATCGCACGAAGCACTTAGCTTTGAGCCATCAACCACGAGTTCCTGAAGATGGCGGTGACAACAGATGAGTCATGTTGCCCAAATCGAAGACCCGAACCTCGGAGTGGGTTTCAATCCAAACCCTCGCACCCCCCTTATTCGGCTTGTCGGGACGATACACCACCCGACATTTTCCAGAGATTTCCACCTCATGCCCGTAAATATTGCTTTGACCTCGTTTGACGGTAATGATTGGCTCTCGTTCGTTGTTCTTGTAATTGCGTTGAAGGGTTTGGGAGTTGACGTGAATAATCGTTTTGGCTGACTTTTTGGACTTTTTGGACTTCTGGTCTTCGCAGTTCTGGTCTTCAGGCTTCGGGTCTTCGCAGTTCTGGTCTTCAGGCTTCGGGTCTGGGGAATGTTCCTCTTCGCAATCCCAAGTCGGAGCCGGACCGCGAGTGCCACGTTCGATAATGGGTTTGCCGTTGAACAATGGCATCAGCCACATTTTGCCAGTTTTATAAGCTCCTTTGACTCGACCGGTAACGAGCAAGATTCGCACTCGAGCGTTGGAGATCTTCAAAATTTGTGCTGCTTGAGTAGTGCCAACTATCATCAGACTATTTGAGAACCGCAATAGTAATAAGATACCATTACAGTCGCCACCTTGGGTGAAGGGGCGCACACCAGAAATACTCTGCCTCCGGTAGAGTAGATTCTCAGGTTTTTGGTGTGGATACTCGGCGATCGAGATTCTGGTTGCTGAGGGCTGACGGCAAAATGCGGAATGTGGATTCTCTCTTTCGTTGTATTAGATAATCTTTAACCCGATGCCGAATACTCCCATCCAAAATCGGGGGTCGGACATCAAGAGTGCTTCTTACCAAGGTTCGAGTTCATGTCCATTGCCACCGGAACCATCCTCCGCCATCGCTACAAAATCCTCAATGTCCTGGGAAGCGGCGGTTTTGGCGAAACCTACCTGGCCGAAGATCTCGATTTACCGGGTAAGCCGCAATGCGTGGTGAAGCACCTGAAAATCAATCTTGCTCGAACTCAATTGCAGATCGTCCGGCGATTGTTTGATTCGGAAGCTGAAATCCTACATCAACTCGGTCGAGAATGCGATCGCATCCCTCGGTTATTTGCCCATTTTGAGGAAGCCGGACAGTTCTATCTGGTGCAGGAGTTTGTCGCTGGAGGGGATTTATCTGGGGAACTTGCAGCCGGGAAAAAGTTGAGCGAATCCTACGTTCGTCGGTTGTTGCGGGACATTTTAGAAGTTTTGGATGTGGCTCACCAACGCCACGTTATCCATCGAGACATCAAACCCGCGAACCTGATACGCCGTCAGAGCGATGGCAAGATCGTGTTGATTGATTTTGGGGCGGTTAAGCAAGTGGGGACGCAGATGGTGAATCCAACCGTGCAAACCAGTCTCTCCGTTGCTATTGGAACCCCCGGTTATATGCCCAGCGAACAGGGTATCGGTAAGCCTAAGCTATGCAGCGATATTTATGCCGTGGGGATGGTGGGAATTCAAGCACTGGCGGGCATTGAACCCATTAACTTACCCGACGATCCCATTACGGGAGAAGTGGTTTGGCGCGATCGGGTAACGGTAAGCGACGAACTGGCGGATATACTCGATAAAATGGTACGCCAGCACTGGGTCGATCGCTACAAAAATGCGGCAGAAGTCTTACAAGTATTGAATCCAGGCTCGAATCCGGTATCGCATTCCACTTCAGGATACCAGACAAAATCTGTTCTTTATTCACCACCACCCAAATTGGCAAGGCGGACGGCGTTGCAGTGGTTGGCATTTGGCGGGGTGGGATTTGCGATCGCAGTTGCCCTCGATCGATTTGGGGAAGGAACGCAACCTTCCGTATCTAATTCTGTCTCGGAGTCTGCCCCCGTTCCCGAGGTGGAACCCCCAGAGGTGGAAGTTTCCGAGGTTGTTTCGGCAGCACCGCCAGAACCGGAACCCATATCAGTAGAAGAGCCGGAACCCATATCAGTAGAAGAGCCGGAACCTGTATCAGTAGAAGAGCCGGAACCTGTACCAACACAAGAACCCACTTCTGAAACAAAAGCCACTTCAGGCTGGTCTAGACAATCTTTTGAAACTGTTACTGTCAATGCTAGAGGAGAAATTATCGATCGTCGTCAGGGTTCTGCTGAAGTGTGGGGAGAAGATTTAGGGAATGGCGAAATCCTGGAGATGGTGAAAATTCCAGGAGGAAGGTTTCTGATGGGTTCACCGGAAACGGAGGAAGGGCGAGGGACAAGTGAAAAACTCCCGCATTGGGTGACGGTTCCTGAGTTCTTTATGGGTAAATATCCCGTCACCCAAGCCCAGTGGCGGATAGTGGCGGCACTACCCAAAGTTAGCATCGATCTCGATCCCGATCCATCTGAGTTTAAAAGGAGCAACCACCCGGTGCAAATCTATTTGGGGTATGAGTTAGATTATGAGCAATCTTGGTATCACGCAGAGGAGTTTTGCCAGCGACTCTCTATTGCCACCGGACGGGAATATCGACTACCGAGGGAGACCGAGTGGGAATATGCTTGCCGTGCCGGAACCACAACCCCATTTTCTTTTGGGGAGACGATAACGACGGATTTGGCGAACTACAATGGCAAAGATACCTACGCTTCGGCAGCCAAGGGGGAGGATCGAGGGCAAACTACAGAAGTGGGAAGCTTTCCTCCCAACGCTTTTGGACTCTACGATATGCATGGCAATCTTTTGGAATGGTCGGGGAATGACTACCACAGTAATTACAGGGGAGCATTAAATGTACGCGGCGGCTCTTATGTAGATGCTCCGAAATACTGCCGTTCGGCTTTCCGCATAGGTCATTCTTTAACTCTTCCTCCATTAGGTGCTATATCTCGAGCTATCGGTTTTCGGATTTTGTGTGCGGTATTGTAGCTTGCTTCCCGTAGGGTGAAATGTGAAGAAACCTTTTACCCCGTCATTACCTTCTTGTGAAGCAATACAGCCGCTTTCAACGCATTATTGGGCTTCGGTGGATTGAGAAGAGCATCGACAAACGCTTCACTATCCTCCACACCGAGTTGAAGGGTTGGGTGCTGCTCGATGCCCCGATGTGCTTTGAGTTGTGCAATGAATTTTTGACGATCGAAAGTAGCCATATCCACAAAGCAAAATTTGCGATACTTCATAGTGTATCGGGCTAATCTCCATCCAAATAACGTTAGCATTGAGGGTATTCTGTCAGAAATTCCCAGAGTTTGCCATGGTTCAAACCCCATCAAAACCCCTCACCCTCGAAGAATTTCTGCAACAGCCAGAAACCAAACCCGCACGGGAATATCTCAACGGTAAAGTCCTTCAAAAACCCATGCCGCAAGGAAAACATAGCCGGATACAAGGCAAGTTCGTTACGACGATCGAAACCCTCTACGATACGCAACCCGCTGCTTTAGCTTTTCCCGAACTGCGCTGTACCTTTGGCGGCAGATCGATCGTTCCCGATATCGTTGTATTGCAATGGGATCGCATCCCCCTCGACGATCGCGGTGAAGTTGCCAATACCATTTCGACATACCCCGACTGGACAATTGAAATCCTCTCACCAGGACAAAGTCAAACCCGCGTTACCGATAATATTCTCCACTGCCTGGAAGCCGGTTGTCATTTGGGATGGCTTATCGATCCAGATGAACGATGCGTACTAGTATTTCCCCCCGGAAAGCAGCCTAAAATTTACCAAGAAGAGGACGAGATATTGCCCGTTCCCGAATTTATTGGCGAGTTACAGCTTAGTGTCGGACAAGTGTTTGGCTGGCTGAAACTGTAGGACAATAAGCGACGTATCACCAGCGATTCAAGCAGTCAATCGCTTTGCCCAAACTCATCAATCCTCGGTATTGCTCTTTAATTTTGCATTTTTAATTTTTAATTTTTAATTCATCCTTCGATCGCCCCATTCCCACCATCCCCCCCTCACCGCGATCGCCTGAGGATATGGCAAAATTTGTATACCACTCAAATTCACGCGCGATCGATGACATCCAACCTGCCTTCACAGTACGATCCCAAAACCACCGAAGCCAAATGGCAGAAATACTGGGAAGATCGCCAAGTCTTTAAAGCCGATCCCAACCATCCCGGCGAACCCTACTGCATCGTCATTCCGCCCCCCAACGTTACCGGAAGCCTGCACATGGGACACGCCTTCGAGCATACCCTGATCGACGTGCTGGTGCGCTACCATCGGATGTGCGATCGCAATACTTTGTGGCTGCCGGGAACCGACCATGCCAGCATCGCTGTCAGTAACCAACTCGACAAACAACTCAAATCCGAAGGGACGACGCGCTACGAAATCGGGCGGGATGCGTACCTGGAAAAAGCCTGGGATTGGAAAGCCAAATCGGAAGGGACGATCGTCGGACAACTTCGCCAGTTGGGGGTTTCCGTGGATTGGACGCGGGAACGATTCACCATGGATGAAGGGCTGTCGGCAGCGGTGTTGGAAGCCTTCGTTCGTCTCTACGATGAAGGATTGATTTATCGCGGTAAGTACCTGGTGAACTGGTGTCCCGCCAGCGAGTCGGCGGTATCCGATGTGGAAGTGGAACAGAAGGAAGTCGCCGGGCATTTGTGGCACTTCCGCTATCCCCTCACCGACGGTTCCGGATCGGTGGTGGTGGCAACGACGCGGCCGGAAACGATGCTGGGGGATACGGCAGTGGCGGTGAATCCCCAGGACGATCGCTACCAACATTTAATCGGCAAAACCCTCACCCTGCCGATTCTGGGACGGGAAATCCCGATTGTTGGCGATGAATTTGTCGATCGCGAATTCGGCACCGGCTGCGTCAAAGTTACCCCCGCCCACGATCCGAACGATTTCGAGATGGGACAGCGCCACAACCTGCCGCTGATTAATATCATGCACAAAAACGGTTCGCTCAATGAGAATGCCGGGCCGTTTGCGGGACAAGATCGGTTTGAGGCGCGGGAAAACGTCGTCAAGCGCCTGGAAGCCGATGGCTGCTTGGTGAAAATCGACGAATACACCCACACCGTTCCCTACAGCGATCGGGGAAAAGTCCCCGTCGAACCCCTCCTCTCCACTCAGTGGTTCGTGAAAATTCGCCCCCTCGCCGACTTTGCCCTCAACTGCCTGGATGAGGAGAATTCGCCCAATTTCGTTCCCGATCGCTGGAAGAAAGTCTACCGCGATTGGCTGGCAAAACTCCGGGATTGGTGCATCTCCCGCCAACTCTGGTGGGGTCATCAAATTCCCGCCTGGTACGCCGTCAGCGAAACTGGAGGAGAGATTACCGACAATACGCCGTTTGTGGTGGCCAAAAGTGACGAGGAAGCCCAGGAAAAATCTATATCACAATTCGGAGAAAATGTCAAGCTAGAGCGCGACCCTGACGTTCTCGATACCTGGTTCTCTTCGGGATTGTGGCCCTTTTCCACGTTAGGCTGGCCCGAGGAAACCACCGATTTAGCCACCTATTATCCCAACACCACCCTGGTGACCGGATTTGACATCATCTTCTTCTGGGTGGCGCGGATGACGATGATGGCCGGACATTTCACCGGCAAGATGCCCTTTGGCGATGTCTACATCCACGGTTTGGTACGGGATGAGAATAATAAGAAAATGTCCAAAACCGCTGGAAACGGTATCGATCCGCTACTGCTCATCGATAAATACGGAACCGATGCGGTGCGCTACACCCTGGTGCGGGAAGTGGCCGGCGCGGGGCAGGATATCCGTCTGGAGTACGATCGCAAAACCGATGAATCCGCCTCCGTGGAAGCCTCCCGCAACTTTACCAATAAAATGTGGAATGCGGCGCGGTTCGCGATGATGAATTTGGAGGGGAAAACGCCGCAGGAATTGGGTTCTCCGGTTGTGGAGAAGTTGGAACTGGCCGATCGCTGGATTCTCTCTCGCTTCCACCAAACCGCCCGCCAAACCAACGATTACCTGAAAAACTACGGCATGGGAGAAGCTGCGAAAGGTCTGTACGAGTTTATCTGGGGCGATTTCTGCGACTGGTATATCGAGTTAGCCAAATCCCGGTTGCAAGGGGAAGATGCCGAGTCGAAGCAGGTGGCCCAGCAAACTCTAGCATTCGTTTTAGAAGGCATCCTCAAACTCCTCCATCCCTTCTTACCCCACATCACCGAAGAGATTTGGCATACCCTCACCCAAACGGGAGAGGAAGCCTGTTTGGCGCTGCAAGCCTATCCCCAAGCAGAGGAAAGTTACATCGATGGGGATTTGGAAGTTGATTTCACACTCCTGATTGAAACCATCCGCAGCCTGCGGAACCTGCGCGCTGAGGTAGATATCAAGCCGGGGGCGAAAATTAAAGCAGTTCTCCAAAGCCAGAACGATCGCGAACGGCAAATCCTCACCCAAGGACGTGCGTATATTGAAAATATCGCCCGCGTCGAAGAACTCACCATTGTGCCGGCGTTGGAACAAGAGTTGAAACAAACCATCGCCGGGGTGGTGGGAACCGTGCAAGTCCTGGTTCCTTTAGCTGGGGCGATCGATATCGATGCCGTTTGCGCCAAAATCGAGAAGCGTTTGGCGAAAATCCAGGCAGAAATTAAGTCCACTTCCGGCCGTTTGAGCAATCCCAACTTTACCAACAAAGCCCCCGCCGCCGTAGTGGAAGGGGCGCGCAACGCCCTCGCCGAAGCCGAGAAACAGGCACAAATCTTACAGGAGCGCCTCGATCGACTGCGGTAAGTTAAAACAGAACAGTTTGTTCGATCGTATGGGTTCGATGCTTGAACGGTGCGATCGAACAAATTGAGACGGGGTGAGTCTGACACGGTGACACGGCAGTTGTAGGGAGCAAAACTGATGTTATATCTGGCTCAAGTTTCCAAAAAAGGAATCTTAGGCAAAACCGTATTGCGGCTGTTAGCCCACGAACGGATCGATAAGAGTTGGGTGGTTCCGGAGGAGGAAGATACCCTCGATGCGCCGGAAGCCAACGGTTACAGCGATGGCGTTTTGGTGTTGGCAGAAATCGGACCCAATCGCCAGATTATCAGCCTCAAGGAAGCTACCGACTGGATCGTCAAGTTCGTTCGTCAGTATTTAGGGGAAGGGATTACCCCCAGCTTCCTCAAACAGGAAGGGCAACGGGTGGAACAGTGGCGGCAGTCGCTGACCCTGCAAAGTCAAGACCTCGCCCGTCGCTTGGTGGAGTTGGAAACCCGCAGAGAGCAAATTCAAGCCCTCGAAGACAAGCTGAAGCGGGAAAAGCGATTGCTGCAATCGATTCGAGCCGAACTCAAACGTCAAGGAAAGCTCAAGGAACTGGGCGGACACTCGTGAAGGTGGGCATCGGTAGCCGGGGGAGCCTTTCAAGTGAATGTTTTTTAACGTCAGTTTTGGTTAAGCGGGTTAAGGGTCGAGAGCGCAGTTGAGGTCAAGTCGGTTGAGGGAGCCTTCGCACCCAGTGCTCCCTCAACTCGGGAAGAATCTACCATCATTGATGGTGACTTGAAACTGCACACCCT
>NZ_JBRJXU010000057.1:0-8222 GCF_057467645.1 Zarconia sp. | reverse complement strand
AGGGGGAGATGGGGAGATGGGGAGAGAGGGAGATGGGGAAGAGGGGAACGTCAGATATTAGATGGTGTTGGATATGGAAGATTCTCGCAACGGACCCATTGTTAAGTGTCAATTATCAATTGTCCATTCACTCTCCCAAACATCTCTCTAAAGGGGAACCCAAAGCACTCAAATTTAACACGTGCCCCCCAACAACGAGGTCGGTTCGATCGGCGATCGCCCCCACTCGACGGACCAAAGTTCCCAAGCGATCGCGAAATGTCCGACCGATGGGGTATGCCGGAATCACCCCCCAACCGGTCTCTTCTGCCACGAGAACGACATTCGCGGCGGTTTGGGTCAAACTGGCTAAAAATTCCGTTTGGACGTTCTCCCAGGTTTCCAATTCACACTCTAAGAAGTTCGCGATCCAGGTTCCGAGAGAATCCACGAGCAAGCAGTGTTGGGGAGGAGTCGATCGAATCGTGGTTGCCAAATCGATGGGAACTTCGAGGGTTTGCCAACCTGCCGGTCGTCGCTGGCGGTGGGCTTCGATGCGCTGCTGCCATTCGAGATCGTCGGGATTTCGTTGCGCCGTGGCGATATAGGTTACGGGCAAACCCATGCGTTCGGCGAGGGTTTCCGCCCATTCACTTTTTCCCGATCGAGCGGGACCGGTAACTAAGATCGTGTTGCTCATAATTCACAGCATAGGAGGAAACGATCGCAATCGATCGCTCTCCCGCTCGAAACGAAGATGGAGCCATTCAGGTTCGGGTCATCAAAAATATTTCCAACGAAACCCCGATCTAAAACATTGAAAACTGCTATCAGTAAAGGCTGATTGAAAAATGTGTTAATACCCGTCAAGCATCATCCTCGAGGGTTAAGGATTTAGAATATCAAGCTGGTATTTGATTCTGACTGTTTTATGAAAATTTTATGAAGATTTTAGTCGATCAATCTCATCTCGTTTGTGAATGACAATCGCATCGATCTGAACTGAGTTTGGAAATGAGTTGGCGACCGAAACAACACACTTTCAAACAGATTCTGTAAGAGATTCCTTTTTCAAACAGATTATTCTCGGGCTTCAAGATATAAATGATTTGATGAATGAAGCTCAACTCTACTCCTTTGAGCAAGTTAAATTGTTGTATAGCAGTTCTCCAATCAGTGGGGTCCGATCGTGAATCTCAAGTCTCCCTTCATCAGGGGAGGCGAGGCAGCGTCGCCAGAGGGGTTTCCCCAAGTAGAACGACTGCCGTGGATGCGCGGGGGATCGTCTAGATCTCTTCGATTCGAGAAACGCGATAACCTAAGTGCCAGTTGGTTTTCTAGGTAGAAATCATGGAGTCAATTGCCAAACGCGGCTTATTTTGGGAAGCGCGTACCGCAATTTTAGCCTGGTACGTCTTATTAATGGCTTTTTTACTCGGTCTTTCGATGCCCATCGCATCGCAGCTGGTTTTTGCCGAAGTCGATGCCAGAGTCAAACAAGAGTTAGAATCGGAGATTGCTGCTTTCAAACGATTGAAAAACGAGCGCAACATCAAAGAACGAACGGATGTGAGCGATGTCGAATTGGAGAAATTATTCGCGGATTTTCTTTACCAGCAACTTCCCGAAGACGATACCTTTCTCATTGGGATCTCCGATGGCAGCTTCTATCGATCGAGTCCTGCGGGTTTACCGAGCGCGATCCAACGAAATTCCCCACTGCTGGAGCGTTTAGCTGCGACTACCACATCCCAAAGCGGCGTACATAGCACTGACGATCCCGACATTGGCAACGTTCTCTACCGCTCCGAACCGGTTTGGAGTGGGGGGGAGATTCGGGGGGTACTCGTGGTTGCCCACATCACCGCAGGGGAACGCCAAGAAGCCTTCGTCTCGATCGTCATTTTCGCCAAAGTTTTAGCTCTGATTGGACTTTTGGCGCTGATTTTAGCGTGGTTTGCCGCCGGGAAAGTGCTCGCGCCCGTGCGATGGCTGACGAATGCCGCTCGTTCCATTGGCGAAACCGACCTCAGTCGGCGCATTCCCGTGCGCGGTTCTGGGGAAATGGCGGAGTTGGAGATTACCTTCAACTCAATGATGGATCGGCTGCAAAATGCGTTTGCCAGTCAACGGGCATTTATTAACGATGCCAGTCACGAGTTGCGAACGCCGATTACGATTATTCAGGGTCACTTAGAACTGCTCGGGGACGACCCGCTCGAACTCGAAGAAACCATCGAACTCGTCCTCGACGAACTCGATCGCATGGGTCGCTTAGTCGAAGATTTGATTTTGCTCACCAAAGCCGAACGCCACGATTTTTTACAACGGGAACATGTGGATGTCGTTTCCTTGAGCGAGGAACTTTTCGCCAAAGCACGGGGTCTGGCAAACCGTAACTGGCAGCTCGATCGGGTTGCTCGATGTAAGATTTGGGCCGATCGCCAGCGCCTAACCCAAGCGGTTCTCAATCTCGCCCAAAATGCCACCCACTACACTCAAGAATCGGATACCATCAGCCTGGGTTCGAGCCTCTACCAGGACGAAATTCGGTTGTGGGTGCGCGATACCGGGGAAGGGGTTGACGAAGAGGACAAACACCGGATTTTCGAGCGCTTCGCCCGTTCTGCTCGCGGTCGGCGACGCTCTGAGGGATCGGGTTTGGGCTTATCGATCGTCCGGGCGATCGCCCTGGCTCACGGCGGTCGCGTCGAACTGTACTCTCAACGGGGGATCGGATCGACGTTCACCTTGGTGTTGCCTCTAGATGCACCTTCAACCCTCCCTCTGTAATTTAACGTCAGTTTTGGATAAGACTGTTTCAGGTGAGGGCGGGGAATGGGGAATGGGGATGGAGTACTTTCCTCCTAAGCAAGGAGATTTAGCCAGTGTTGTCCCTTCGCTCCTCAAGAGGCGGGCCGACCGCCCGAATGTCACAGATCGTCGGTATCCCGGCGAGATCGCGGTAGCAAAACTGACGTTAATTTAATTCTGTAATTTAATGCTGAGTTGGAAACGGGACCGATGACCCGAATTTTGATAGCGGAAGACGAACCTCGCATTGCTTCATTTATCAATAAAGGTTTGCGAGCCAATGGTTTTGCCACTGAAATCGCCCCCGATGCAGACACGGCGATGCAGTTTGCATTAAACGATCGTTTCGACTTATTACTTCTGGATTTGGGTTTGCCCGATCGAGATGGACTGGTTTTACTCGAAGAATTACGGGGTCAAGGGGTACAACTGCCGATTATTATCTTGACGGCTCGCGACGATTTGCACGATAAAATTACCGGGTTAGAAGGGGGAGCAGACGACTACGTCACCAAACCCTTCCACTTTGACGAACTGCTCGCCCGAATCCGCTTGCGACTGACGAATCGTCAAGCCACCAACATCAAGGAAGAAATGTGCGTTGAGGCGGGGAAGGTTCATCTGGACTTGCGGACTCGTCAGGTTCGGGTCGATCGTCGCGAGGTGGAGTTGCCCGCCCGAGAGTTTTTGTTGCTCGAAACCTTCGTACGGCATAAGGGACAAGTGATGAGCCGCGAGCAACTCCTCAATCGCGTTTGGGGCTATGACTACGATCCGGGCTCGAATATCGTCGATGTTTACGTGGGATATTTGCGCAAGAAGTTAGGACGCGAACTCATCGAAACCGTTCGCGGTATGGGGTATCGGTTGCGATCGTAAGAAAGTTCTCATCTGGATTTCATCTTGCGTTCATAAGGGGTGGCGATAGTAGGGATCGATGGTACCCACCCTCAAATAATGTGACTGAAAAATCAGACTCGCTACGATTCGGATTTAGAGGCAATATAGCGTTTCTCTAATGGATGAGGTCCGGAAGATCCCCCTAAATCCACGGCAGTCGTTCTACTTGGGGAAACCCCAAGACCACGCTGCCTCCCCTTATGAAGGGGGACTTGAGATTGAAAATCAGCCCTCACTAATTTGAGAACCTCTATACTGAATTGTTGAAGTTCTGAAGGAAGCGATTCGGAAAAATGTTTAGATTTTTCGCGTATCTTTTGTTGTGCGTCTTTTAACTTTTTACAAGAATATCATTGTCAAGCAAGGTTTAATTAAATGAGGTCAATTTTAATCGCCGAAGATGAATCCCGAATCGCAGCATTTTTAGAAAAAGGCTTACTGAAGAACGGATATCGCTCGACGATTGCCACGGATGGCGCACAAGCCCTTCATTTTCTCGATGTCGAAAAGTTCGATGTGCTACTTCTCGATATCGGTTTACCGGTGATAGATGGTTGGGAAGTTTTGCTCGAACTTCGCGAGCGTCGTCACCCGATTTCTATTATTTTACTCACGGCGCGCGATGAAGCTCGAGAAAAGGTTTCTGAATTTGCCGATATTGTCGATGACTATATCGCCAAACCCTTTAGATTTAAACATTTAATCGACCGGATTCGGCATTGTCTGAATGAGAATTCAAAGTGGGTTGAAAAATCTTATTCTTATACTTGTCAAGTCCATCATTTTTCATAGTCGAGACGGCTCGAGCCGAAATCGAACGGCTAGCTCGGCTGAAGTAATATTCAATTCTCGAAACATCGATCGTAATGAATCGATGTTTTGATTTTTCGAGCTGAAAATATTCCGCGCGATCGATACCTCGATATCGACTTCGAATCATCGATGGTTATCGACAAATTCCACAATTTTCGTTTTCTTCCTACTTATCCGAGCACCTCTCCACCAATTCTAGCGTTGGAAACGGAAGACGATCGAACTTTTCCCGTCAGTATTGAGGTATCAGCCGTCAGTCGTCAGTGTAAAACGCCCCGACGATCGGCTGTCAGCTCTTCCAAGCGAACACTCCAGAAATGTTTGCTTTTTCGAAGAGTTGCGCATCTGATAGCGAACGACTGAATGCTTACCTTCTCCCTCCCGAGGGTACTGCTTGAAAACATTAGAAATCTCTCATCCAGATTTCATCTTTCATCACCCAGGACTCATAGAAGTTTACGCACCCACTCCATAATAAAAAGTGCGAAAAACATACAGGATCGATCGAGATGAAACTACTAGTTTACTCTCACGATGCATTTGGCTTGGGAAATCTCCGCAGAATGCTGGCAATTTGCGAGCATTTGCTCGAAACGATACCACAAATTTCCATCTTATTTATTTCCGGTTCGCCGGTGATTCATTCCTTTCGGCTGCCTTTAGGACTCGACTATATTAAACTTCCCTGTTTGGGACGCGATCGAGATGGCAACCTCGCTGCCAAGTTTCTCGGCACCTCGATCGAGGAGACTGTCAAACTGCGATCGCAGCTGATTCACATGGCTGCCTTGAATTTCCAACCCGATTTATTTCTCGTTGATAAAAAACCTTACGGGTTAAAAAACGAACTTAAACCGACTTTAAATCATTTTCAAGCGTTTCGACCCGAAACCAAAATTGTATTACTGCTTCGAGACATTCTCGATGCGCCGGATAAAACCATTGAAGATTGGCAGAAATATGGATATTACGATGCTTTAGAAATCTACTACGATCGCATTCTCACCGTCGGTTCGCCAGAGATTTTCGATCTCGTTCGAGAGTATCGATTTTCACCCGAAATTTCCCAAAAAGTAAAATTTTGCGGCTATATTCGCAAAAAAAACGGACGCAAAACCCAGTCTGAAGTGTACCAGGAACTGCAAATTCCCGAAGACCAAAAACTGGTTATCGTTACCCCCGGCGGAGGAGAAGATGGCGCGCGACTCATCGAGAACTACCTGAACGGACTCGCGAATTTACCGAGCGATCGCCTTCCCTACAGCCTGATAATTTGCGGACCGGAAATGCCGACCGCACAACGGGAGCAATTCTTCAACATTGCCCGCCGCTACCCCCAAGTCATGATGCGATCGTTTAGCGACGATTTAATGAGTTACATGGCCGCTGCAGATGCCGTCGTTTCTATGGCCGGTTACAACACCATTTCCGAAATTTTATCCCTGAATAAACCCGCTGTCGTGGTTCCCCGGATTCACCCCGTCCGGGAGCAACTGATTCGCGCCCAACGGTTGGCCGAATTGGGATGGCTCAAATTCATTCATCCCGATGTTTTAACGCCGCAGAATTTAATGGCAACGGTTCTCGATCTCCTCCATCCTCGATCGAACCTTCAAAAAGCAACTCAACCTGCAAAATCCGTCTCGCTAAATTTAGAAGCGTTGCCTTGCATTCAGACTGAAATTTCTCAACTCCTCTGGAGTCAGAAACTTGCTACATCAACACCGAAGTCAACGGTTTTAGCAAGCTGAGAAACACTATATAAGAGGAATACTGTATCGCTGGATCGTTTTTCAGGCGATCGCTCTATGTGTGGCCGCAGGATTTGCGAACGCACCAGAACTCAGATTCAAATGACTCACATTTTCGATCGCACCCCCAGCTTTGTTCGCTATTTTCATTTTTACTGCTTTCAACAGATCGCCCGTCGAATTCCCTACCTCTTGACTCCCCCGATTACTCCCATTCTGTTTGCCGGTTTATATACCTTGGGGGCAACCCTCTCTTCACCCGCCACCGCCCGAGATACTCGTTCCCAACCTCCACAATCTCCCGTACTCGCCCAACTGCCAGATGTTTCCGAACTCTCCGACATCCAACCCACAGATTGGACTTACCAAGCCTTGCAAGACCTGATCGATCGTTACGGTTGCGAAGTCGGTAGCTTAGAACGACAGCAGCGGGAGGGGGGAACCCGCGCCCTCACTCGCTATGAATTTGCGGCGGCACTGAATGCTTGCTTTCGGCAGATGCGATCGGATCTCGATAACGCCCCTCTCACCCCCGAAGAACTCGCCCTGTTTCAACGGCTGCAAGCGGATTTCGCTCGAGAACTGGCGACGTTTAGCGATCGCCTCGATGCCCTCGATCTCGTTGCCCGAGAATCTTTTTCCACCACCACCAAACTCAATGGCGAGGTGTTGTTTCAAGCCGCAGATAGCTTTGGAGGCGATAGTTTTGAGGGTGATGATGACACCCAACCCTTATTCGGATATCGGGCGCGCCTCAATCTCACCAGCAGCCTCACCGGTCGAGATTTGCTCCAAACCCGGATTCAAAGCCGCGATATCGGTCGTCTCGATCGCATTACCGAAACGTTTATGAGTCGCTTAGCTACCGACGGAGAAAGCGATGGGGAGTTTGGTATCGAAGCCAGCTACGAGTTTCCCATCGACGATCGCCTGCGAGGGATAGTGGGCGTCAGCGGCATGAGCGTTAACGATATTGCCACTGTCCTCAATCCCCTGTCCAGTAGCGGACGCGGGGCGGTATCTCGCTTCGGACGGCGCGATCCGGCCACCTTGCGCGGGCCGGGGGGAACGGGTCTGGCTTTGCGCTACCAACCCGAGGACTGGCTGGAACTCAATCTCGGCTACGTTGCCGGTACCAGCGATGCAGCTTCCCCCGAAGACGGACGGGGATTGTTTAACGGTTCTCACTCGGCCCTCGCCCAAGCGGTTCTCGATCCGGGCGATCGGTTTGCGATTGCGATTGCCTACGCGCGTAACTTCGCCCCCACGGGAGATGTGGATTTGACGGGAACAACAGGCAGTACGAACGCCAGCCAACCCTTTGGGGAACAGGCGACGGCTGCGGATAATTGGGGCTTTCAGCTCAATTGGGCCGCCAGCGATAACTTCGAGTTGGGGGGCTGGTTCGGCTATACCCAAGCCTACGAAGCGGGGAAGGATGAGGAGTCGGAAACGATTCTCAATGGGGCGGTGACGCTGGCTTTTCCCAATGCGATCGCCGAAGATGATACCCTCGGCTTGGTTGTCGGGATTCCTCCCATCGCCCCGGATCTCGATTCGGCCACTTCTTTTCATATTGAGGCGTTTTATCGCTGGCAGGTGAATGAAAATATTCAGGTGACACCGGGATTGTTTTTGATTACCAATCCCAACCACGATGAAGATCGCTCTTCTTTATGGATGGGAACGATTCGCACTCGATTTAGTTTTTGAGTCACCATGGGACCGTTATCTCAAATCCGGTAGAATCGCCCTAACTAACGTCAGTTTTGGATAAGACTGTTTCCGGTGAGGGCGGGGAATGGGGAATGGGGAATGGGGAATAGGGAATAGGGATGAAGTACTTTGCTCCCCAGCAACCAGATGTAGCCAGTGCGATCGCTTCGCTCATCAAGAGGCTTGCCAACCGCCCGAATCTCACCCAGAGTCGGCATCCCGTCGACGTCGCGGTCGCAAAACTGACGT
>NZ_JBRJXU010000056.1:0-71864 GCF_057467645.1 Zarconia sp. | reverse complement strand
ATAGCAGTTGCCATACCGGTTAAGGCATAAGTAACCGTGGGCAAGGGAGGCAGCGGTCGGACCCCGAGTTCGCGTGCAAGATGCAAGGGAACGCCGACCGTCGGGAGGCAGGGGGGGAAAGACCACGGGTTAATTACATAATTGTCAGGCATTGTCCTAAGCGTCCTGGCAGTTGCTATATTTCTTCGAGTCGTGTAAAGAAACTGCTCGCGAAGCGCTACATAGAAGATCGTGAAACGATAACATCGGTATTTTCCACTTCCCATTCCCGGTTCCCCACCCAAACCCGCGCACGATCTCGCTATTCTTTTCTCCAATTCTCTCCCCCTGCTCCCCCTTAACCCTTTTCCACCAGATATCTAGCCCGTAGCGGCACTAGAGATCGGAAGATTGCATCAAAATCAATCGCAGGGGATCTAACTGCACCCGCCAGGGAAAGGGGCGATCTTTAAGAGTCATCCACTTTTCCTTAAACACTTCCGCTTGCAGGTGGTAATCGCTCCCATGGGTGGGCGGACTGTTGAGTTTCAGGTACAGCGTCATCCGATGGGGAGTTTCGCTGGCGGCCGTCAGCCAACAGGGAAATGTATTCCGCAGGGGGCGAGAGGTGAGCGGAAAGTCGATCTGATGGGCGCGGATGCCCACCTGGGCGAAGTTATCCGGGACGGGTTCGAGGGTTTCCAGGGTGCAGTCCCAATCGAGGGCTTGAATGCGATCGCCCCCTTTGGAAATCGCGCTAGAAAAGTTTTTACAGCCGGTGAGTTGGGCGACTCGAACGGTTTGGGGATGCTCGAAGATGGCATGTTTGGGACCGTGGGCGATGGCGCTTCCCCCTTCGAGAACCAACAGGCGATCGCACACCCGATAGGCTTCTTCGAGGTTGTGGGTCACAAACAGCGTCGTTCCCGCATAGGTGGCCAATCGGGCGATGGTGTACCGTTCGATGCGGCTGCGCAGATGGGTATCCAGGGCGGAGAAGGGTTCGTCGAGTAACAGCACTTCCGGTTGATTCGCCAAGGCGCGGGCGAGGGCGACTCGTTGCTGCTGTCCCCCGGAAAGCTGGTGGGGATAGCGGTGGGCCAGTTCCGCTAAATCCATCGCCGCCAGTTGCCGATCGATTTCCGGGTGCGCAACCCCCCGCTTCACCCGACCCGCCCTCAAACCAAAGGCAATATTTTGAGCGACGGTGAGGTGGGGAAACAAGGCGTAATTTTGGAAGAGAAATCCTACTTTGCGATCGCGGCTGGGGAGGTTGATGCCCCGTTGGCTATCGAACAGTACCCGTCCGTTGAGCACGATCCGACCGCTATCGGGGGTTTCAATCCCGGCGATACAGCGCAAAATCAAACTTTTCCCCGCCCCAGAAGCCCCCAGCAGACCCAAAGCCCGATCTCCCGTGGTAAACGAGACGTTGAGCTGGAAATGGGGCAGCTTTTTTTGAATATCGACGCTGAGGGCGATCGGGATTTCGCTTCGATCGATTGGATGAACTGGGCATAAGGTTGGCACCTCCGTCACCGGTGGCGGTAAATCGAAGAAACCCTCTCGACGGTTCGATCGCGATCGCCCTCTGGCTTTTTTGAGACGCCGGCGTTTCCACCACAGATTCGTCGCCGTCAGTCCAAATAGGGAAATTCCCAGAATCGTCAGCGACCACAACCACGCCTCCCGCAAATCTCCCCCTTCCACGGCAAAGTAAATCGCCATGGGAATCGTCTGGGTGCGTCCGGGAATATTCCCCGCCAGCATCAGCGTCGCCCCAAACTCCCCCAACGCCCGGGCAAAGGCAAGGGTCGTACCGGCGAGAATTCCCGGCAGGGCTAGGGGAAGCGTCACCCGCCAGAAAATCGCCGTTTCCGAAGCCCCCAGGGTTCTCGCCGCTCGTTGGAGATTGGCATCAATTTGCTCGAACGCCCCCAAGGCGGTTTTGTACATTAGGGGGAACGCGACGACGGTCGCGGTAATCACCGCAGCGTACCAGGTAAAAACGATCTGAAGACCCGCCCAGGAGAAGAACTCACCCAGGGGACCATTGCGCCCGAACAGTAACAGCAGCAAAAATCCGGCAACCGTCGGCGGCAAAATCAAGGGCGAAATGAGAAACCCTTCAATCAAGGGCTTCCATCTACCGCGATAGTTGAGCATCCAGTGAGCTGCCGCAATACCGAGGAAGAAGATAATCGCCGTCGCGATCGCAGCAATTTTGAGGGAAATCCAGAGGGGGGAGAGGTCGAGAGGCATGGTTTTTTTTGGATCGGAGGGGGCTGTAGGGGCACAAGCATTTGGGCGATCAATGATGGGTCAAACGAAATCTGACATATCCAAATGCTTTGCCCTTCTTGGCGGACAGAGGAAAGCAGAGGGGGCTTTGGGAGGCAGGGGAGGCCAGGAACGAACCGATTCTTCACTCGAGTTTAGATAAAACTTCGATCTCGAAAGCGATAACCAGCGATGCAGTAAGTTTTCGATCGAACTTCGGATTGTGAAACTCTCAAATCATCTCAGAATAAGGGTTTGACGATTCGAGCCGTGAAATTTCTCTAAACTCCAGTTCAGAAAAGACGAGAGAGCGGGGAGTGCACTTTACCGAAGCCAAACTGCTCGAAGACGGCTTGGGCTTGGCGGTCTGCCAAAAACGTCATGTAAATCGTCGCCGCTTCAACGTTGGAAC
Organism: Zarconia sp.; assembly: GCF_057467645.1. Lineage (NCBI taxonomy): Bacteria > Bacillati > Cyanobacteriota > Cyanophyceae > Oscillatoriales > Zarconia > Zarconia sp. The sequence goes on along the minus strand of NZ_JBRJXU010000056.1, from coordinate 69,193 downwards.
TCTCAGCGAGGGCGGCAATGGGGTAGACGATCGCATCGTGAGAGTCCGGGGGAGCCGAGGCAACGATTTTTACCCCGTCGGAGCGTTGCGCGTCGGTGGCGTAGACAATGCCAGCATCGACGTTACCGCTTTCAACAGCAGCCAGAACGCTGCGGACGTTATTGCCAAAGACAAATTTGGGTTGGAGGCTCTCTAAAAGTCCGAGATAGGTGAAAGCTTCCTGGGCGTATTGTCCCGCCGGCACGCTGCGGAATTCTCCCACAGCGATTTTGCCGATCCGCCCTTCGTTCAACTGCTGCCAGCGATCGAGTTCCAGATTGGTGTTTTTCGGCGCGATCGCCACCAGAGCGTTCGCGACCAAATCCCGCCGAGTTTCGGTAAGAATCAGGTTCTTGGCCTCCAATGCATCCATTTGCTGGCTGGCTGCTGAAAAGAAGATATCGGCCGGTGCGCCTTGCTCGATTTGTCGTTGGAGGGCGCCGGAAGAGGCAAAGTTGTAGTTGAGGGCGATGTCCGGTTCGGCAGCTGCGAATAGGGGGTCGATCGCCTCGAGCGCGTCTTGCAGGCTGGCGGCGGCCGATACCGTCAGGGTGGCAATCGGCGCGTTGGCATTCTCCACCGAAGGGCGATCGAGCTGGCTGCACCCGATGGCAATCCAACAGGCAATGAGGGCGATCGCGATCGATTTGGGCAAACCAGAAATGTTCATCGTTTTCTCAACCGTTGTCTCTCAATCGTCTTCTCAGGGGTTCGCTCGTTTGGGCACTCTAAGGACTCAAGATGAGCCAACTATTACGTTCTGACTCTAATACCGAGGCGATTTTTTCGGGAAAATCGGCCAAACCGGTATTGCGTTCCGCTCTCGAAATCGGGGTCGTAAAGGTATAGTTGGGATCGCACTGCCAGGTATCGTAAACCTGAAATACCCACTTGTCCGGTAAGCCTTCGATGCCGATTTCGACGATATACCAACGATCTTCGACGAAGCGAGATGTTAGGAGACTAAACCATTCTCGATCGTCCGGGGAAAGACTCCATTCATCCACGAGAAAATCGAAAGCAATTCTTTCGGCATTGCGAGCGGTTAATTGCATTTGAGCCAACATTTTCAGTACCTTTAAGTCGAGGGTTGAGGATAAAGTTCGAGCTGATGTGCCAGTTCGCGAGCGACGTAAATTAGGAATTTTGCCCCATCTTGGTTATCTTGATGGGCCATTGCTGTCGCCACTTGCATCATCGTTTGCACCAGACCGGCATCGATGAGATCGAGCCGTTCGTCTAAGACCTCGGGTTCTTTGCCATTGGGGCATTTGAACAGTCGATCGATGAGCTGTAAGTATTGTTGTTGGCGTTCGGTTGTCATGGGTCCTACCTTTGTGTCGTGCCACGTGCAACTGAATTATCCAAACCCTTACAACATCGGGTTAAAGGGGAAAGGAGATAGCTCGATCGCCACGTGGCTGGGCAACAACGTTGCATATAGCGTTTTGGCTTGTGAAAATCGATGGCAATGACCAGATTTTCGTTCTCATTCCTTGCGCGCCACAATATGGAATAAATGCCAGTATCGCGGTTCGCCCAAAGGAGTTTGACCGGGATGTTCTTCTTCTTCCAAGAACTCAATTTCAAACGATTGCAAAAGTGCTTCGACCTGTTGCCGGGTATGGTGGCTGATGTTCGAGTAACCCGCCCAAGAATCGCGATCGCCAAAGAGCTGACCGCAAAACCGCCCGCCCGATCGCAAAGAGAGCGCGATGTCTTCCCAGAGACTGGGAAAATGTTCTGACGGGCAAAAAGGCAGGCAAAAGCTCGCATTCACCAAGTCGATCGCGGGCGGGAGAACGAGGGATTCAAAGCGTTGGACGCGGGTTTCGAGAAACGTTCGATTGATATCGGAGCGTCCTCGGAGCCTAGAAATTGCCGCTTGTTCCCCATCAATCGCCAACACCCGCCAGCCTTGTCGGAGCAGTTCCACCGTATCGCGTCCGTCGCCACACCCCAAATCCACCGCAAATCGTCGGGTTGGGGTCCCGGCTCGATCGTCAGGTCGATCTTCAAATCGAGCCAAGGCAAACCGCAGCGTCTCTCTGGGGGGTCGTCCTTCGATCGCGCGATAGTAGGCCGACCAATCCCGTTCCATAAAAGAGTGCTTGGTTGAGTTCTCGTCAGACTGCGACACGATCCGCTTCACTCCTCTCCCATCACGCCAGTGCCATGGGAGCATGGGTATGGCAGCCCTTGGGACAGACCCGCATACAGGCCTGGCAGCCAACGCAGCGATCGGCATCGACGATGCTCATCACTTTGCGTTCGATATCGTCGTCATCCTCGTCTTCATCAACCATTTCACCGTCTTCATTGAGACCGATTAACGACATGACGGCCCGACCGCAAACCTTGAAACAACGACCGCAGCCGATACAGGTCTCGCGATTGATGTCTTTGAGAAATTGGGGCGTCCAGTTGTTTTGACCGAACGTTAAACCCGTTAAGTACGTCATCGAGTTACTCCTGTGAAAATCCGAATACTCCAGTTTCGAAGGGATATCAGATGGTTAGCATTCAGCCATCAGCCGTCAGCCATCAGTTGCTTTCAAGTCCCGAGAGGGGAAATTTTAATGGATTCTCATGCCAAAGACTGCCAATTTCCACCCCGAAGCGAGAACTCCGATTCAACCAATATTGAGTGCATTTTCCTCAAAAGCTCACAGCGAATCGCTAAGTGCTCAATGCTTACATCAGATGAAATACGCTTCCTGGTGCGTCTTAATCGTGCAGTCCGATTTCGGGTAAGCCACGCACAGGAGAACCCAACCTTTGGCAATTTGGTCGTCGTCTAAAAAGACTTGGTCGCTTTGATCGACTTCACCTTCAACAATTTTGCCCACGCAGCTCGAACAAGAACCAGAAGCGCAGGAAAAAGGAAGCTCGAGTCCTTGCTCTTCGGCCGCCGACAGGATGTAGGTATCCTCCTCGACGGGAATGGTAATGTCGATTTTCCGTTTTTTGTTGGTGAGTGTTACTTGATAAGTTGTCACGATCGTTTCTCCTCTCTTGTTAAGTTGTTGTTGTTAGGTCGATCGGCTTTGGGGAGCTTCGGTAGCTTTGGAGGCATTGGAGGCTTCGGTAGCTTTGGAGGCATTGGAGGTTTTGGAAGCTTCGGTGGCTTCAGAGGCTTTGGGGGCTAAATTCCCCCTTGTCCCCTTGTCTCCTTGTCCCCTTGTCCCCTTGTCTCCCCCCTCTCCCTTCCCGCGTCACCACTAACTGCAAGACACCCCAGCCGGAGTACAATCTCCAGCTTGGAAGGATTGACCGCAGCCGCAGGTATCGGTGGCGTTGGGATTGGAGAATTTGAAGCCGCTTTCGATGAGACCGTCAACGTAGTCCACCACCACGCCTTCGAGTAGAGGAGCGCTTTGGCGATCGATATAAACTTTGAGGCTGCCGCGATCGTCAATCAGGTCATCGGTTTGGGGAGCATCAGCCAGATCGAGGGCGTATTGGTAGCCGCTACAGCCGCCATCGTTAACGGAAAACCGGATGCCGCGATCGGTGGAGTCGGTATCTCGGCTGCTGCCGCGCACGAAAGCACGGAGTCGGAGTTCGGCAATTTCGGTGAGTGTAATCGTCATGGGAGTTTCCTCGGTTGAAGTTCTAAATGTGGCTCGGAATTGGAGATGGTTTGGGTTGTCGTCCGATGTCGGGATGGGAAGATTCGATCGAAGGATGCAGTTATTGGGTCTTGTTTTGGAACTAAGGGCGATCGCCAACGAAGGGGGTAGAGTGACTTGACGCGACCGGTATCGGTGGGAACCCTCAGTACAATGGCAACAACCAGGAGTTCGATCGGCCAGGGGATGAAAACCAGACTGGCGAAGATGCACAACACCATCACCAACGCGAAGGTGATTTGCAAGGCTTCATCGGAGACAGTTTTGGTCAGTTGATAGGCGATCGCGGCGAGCAACAGGGCGATCGATGCGGACAGGAGCATGATGGGGAATATTTGGGCGCAAGACAGTTTGGGAGCGCTCCCCGCACACCGGACAGTTGGGGTCGCGATAGGGACGGCGCTTGGCAAACTCGGCTCGGCTCAAATCCATGGTCAGGAGTTGGTTTAATAGGGGTTCGCCAAAACCGGCAATCAGCTTAATGGCTTCGAGAGCCGTCAAACAGGCCAGAGTTCCCGACACGGCCCCCAGAACCCCAAACCCCCGTCGATCCCAATCCGGTTTCTCGGGAAACAGGCAGGATAAGCAAGGCGTCCGACCCGGTACGATCGTCGTCAGATAGGCTTCCATATCGTTCATCGCTGCTTCCACCATGGGTTTCTCCCAGCGCACGCAAGCGGTGTTGAGCAGGTTGCGTTCGTCGAAGTTATGGGCGCAGTCCAAAGTCACATCCGCGCGCCGTACCAATTCATCGACATTCTCGGGGGTGACGTAATCGAACACCGCATCCACCCGCACGTCGGGATTAATCTCGTTCAACGTCGATTTCGCCTTAAAGACCCTGGCTTTACCCACCCAGTCGTGGCTCATCAAAATTTGCCGGTTCATGTCGTCGAGTCGGAGTTCGCCACCCCGCACCAAAATGAGTTGACCCACGCCAGCCACCGCCAGGTAGAGTGCGGCGGTTCCCCCTAATCCCCCAACTCCGGTCACCAACACGGTGGAGTCTTTTAACTTTTGTTGGGCGGCTTCGCCAAAGCCAGGGAGCATCATCTGGCGGCGATAGCGTTCGAGTTCTGTGGGGGTTAGGTTCGACACGATCGAGTCTCCTGGGTTCTGTCCGATAAGGGTACGCGAGATTTGACGTCAGTTCGTTCCAATTTCTGAGAGCAAGACCACGTTCTTGGGTTTTTCGTTGAACACCTTGAACAGCTTCTGCTCTTGGGGGGTAGAGGTGAGGAATAATTCGTAAGCCTTCTGAAGTTCGGTGCGATACCGGTTCAGTTGCTCTTCCTGACTCAAATCGGTGGATGTCGCCGAGGCAGTGCGAATGAGCTGGGAGAACTTCTGCAAAATATGCAGGCGGTTGACGCTCACCACTTGAGGATCGTAGGGCAGCTCGAAAAACTCGAAATACTCCTCGGCATTCACGAGGCGATTGAAATCAGCTAAGGTTCGGTTCATTTGTTTTGCTCCCATGTTTTGAGCTGTTGTTTCAAATCCCGCAGTTGGCAATAGATGTTGTAGGTTCTTGCAGCCGCATCCGGTAACTTTTCCAGGTCTGTCGGCAACCCTTCAGCGATGTCGTGCAAATCCATCTTCATTTGACCGGCTTTGCTGTTGAGCTTCTTGATTTTGACTTTGAGTTCGTCAAGGTCTGTGGTTTGAGTTTCTGTCGCTTGAGTCATGGCAATTTTGTGTCGAGATAGTTTGCTCTCGGGAGCTTCGGGGGCTTCGGGAGCTTTGGGAGCTTTGGGAGCTTCGGGGGCTAAATTCTCCCTTGTCCCCTTGTCCCCTTGTCCCCTTGTCTCCTTGTCCCCTTGTCCCCTTGTCCCCTTGTCCCCTTGTCCCCCTGCTCCCCCTAAAGGCGACCGACTTCGGGATAGCGATTGGCCAGGTCGATTCCTTTGCTCACGAGTTTTTCACCCTCTTGGGCGAGTTTTTCAAAGGAGTTGAACCCGAATCGTTGCGCGTCTCGGAGGGTGCGGGAAACGAGCAACAGACGACCGGAGAAGACCAACGCCCAGCCGAAGCCTTCGTGGCTCAAATCGATCACCACTTGACTGAGGAGACCGGTTTCTTGTTCGATGCGAACGGCGATCGCCCGGTAAAATGCCAGAATGCGACCCTGGGTTATCGGTTCGACTTCCCCATCCACGGAGATTTCCCGTTTCTGAGCGCGGCTGAGGATGTAGGGTTTCAACAGTAGCTCGTCACTCCAGTTGCGATAGGTTCCGTAGGCATCGTTGGCGCGAATTTGCCCAACGATCGCTTTTAAGAACGGCGACTCGATGACGTCGATGGATACCGATGGGGTTGCGGGGTTGGTTGTGGTTGCGGTCATTGAGACGATCTCCTATTTGAGGTGATAAAAATTTTGAATGCTGGCAGGGGTATTACCCTGACCAGATGAACGGGACAGAGCGCAAGAACGGTTAAATGAGAACTTCTTCCTCTTGCGGCTCTTCAATCTCTTGGGCAAATCGATCGAATCGGTCTTCCGACTGGCTCGCTCCCCGTCCCAGGGCTTTTCGCAGCCAGGGTGGGGGACTGCCCTGAAGCATTTCCACGAGGATACCGAGCACGTCGCCGATGCGATCGGATTCCGATTCGGCCCGTAGCGGTGTAATGTTAGCGGCGAGCAAGCGCTTAGCAGCACTGCCCCCAATAGCGGACACGTAAACGATCGCGCAATCGGCGAGGGCGGCGACTTTCGGGACTAATTTGTCTTCGTTGCCGTCTTCTTGCAGGTTCCCGGAAAATTCGATGGTTTCGAGGAATTCAAACCCGGTTGATGTCACATCGTAAACGTCTACGGTTTTCGCGGAACCGAAATGGGCGTTGATATAAACGGAATCTCGGGTTGCAAATGCAATTTTCATGACTGTTCTCCTTGGAACGAAATCGAGTGGTCTCAGTCGAGTTCGCCGCGACTCCATTGCTTCACTTGCTCGTGGGAGGAAGCTTCTTCGACCTCCATCAACAGATTGCCGATGTTAAAGAGCAGCTCGGTGGTGCCTCGGTAGCCGATACCGCACCGCAGTCCGTTGCCCAATCGATCGAAGACGGGGAAACCCATCCGATAGAGGGGGATGCCCAACCGACGGGCGATCGCGGCGGCGTTGGAGTTGGCAATCAGTAAATCGGAGCCGTTTGCCAAATTCTCGAAGTCTTCTAAATCGCCGATGGTGACGGTCTCGACTGGTAAATGCTTTAAGAGCGGGGATTTGGTGGTGGTGACGGCGGCGTGAATTTTCACCCCCATGGAATCGAGCCACCATGCCGTTGAATAGAGCAAGTCCGGTTCGAGGGCGAGGGAAACTCGCTTGCGGCCGAAGTAGAAGTGGGTATCGAGAATCGCGTCCTGGAGTTGGCGGCGCTGGTGTCGGTACTTGGCCGGAACGGGATAGCCACTAATTTCCGACAATTGCTGCAAAAAGCGATCGACGGCTTCCAAACCGGTGAGGCGATCGAACACGTCGTATCCGGTGCCGAATCGCTGTTGGAGAATCTCGGCGGCCATGCGCATGCTCTCCCCCAGGGCGATGGTGAAGGCGGAGCGGCTCAAGGTCTGTAACTGAGCCAGAGTGGTTCCGCCAGAGGTGGTGGCACGGTAGTCATCCCCCAGGTGACCGTCTAAGGATAGAGAAATATCCGGGACGACGATCGGTTTCAACTCGAAAGCTGAGAGGATTTCTTTGATTTCCTCCAAATCCCCCGGAGTCAGGGACGGACCGGCGAGAATCGTCACCTGGGATGGCAGTCCGGCGATCGGGTAGTTGTAGCCACCGTACTCTCGAGCGCGATCGATTTCTTCTTCTCCGCTGGGGGGAATATCCCGGACGATCGCTTCGACAGCCGCCGCGTAGCCATCTTGTAGGGCGCCTTTATAATCTGGCGTTGAGGCGAAGGCGATCGGGAAATGTTTGAGTTGCGGGTTTTGTTTGCGAATGCTCTTGAGGATGCCGTTCATGTCATCCCCGCGGGTTTCCGTTAACCCGGTGGTACACAAGCCGATGATTTCCGGTTTTGATTTCTCCAGCAGGGTGAGGATGGCCGTCTCGATATTATCTTCCCCCCCGAGAATGGTAGCCACCTCCGTCATCGCCGTGGTGGAGAGGGGAATCGCTTCTCGGAAATGGCGCACCAGCATCACCTTGGCAAAAGCCGTGCAGCCCTGGGAACCGTGGAATAGGGGCATCACCCCCTTCAGACCCAGAAATGCCAAGGCCGCCCCCAGGGGTTGGCTTTGTTTGAGGGGATTGACGGCAACGGACTTTTTCCGGGCGATGGCTTTGGTCGTCGGGAGACCCGGCGATGGTTGAACCGCTTCTTCAGGGCGATCGCGCCGCCGTTCCCAAGGCGCAATTTTTCGCACTTGCGCCCAAATCGGACTGTGGAGTGCTTCGTCGAGTTCTCGAGCCATTTCCACCATGCCGACGTACCCCGCATAAGGATGGTGGCGCTCTTGGTTGATGTCGAGGAAGGGGATGCGAGCCTTGAGGGCGGTATATTGGTTCCGTCCCCCGGCAATCAGCATATCGGCACGGGTCTCGGCGATGACTTTGAGCAGTTGCTCGGCGTTGCCTTTCTCCAAGGTGACCCCATCTTTGCCTAGGAGCGCTTTGATGCGGGCTTTATCTTCCTCAGTACTTTTCTTGGTACTGGTCGCCACCACCTGAATCCCCAGGTCTTTGGCAGCGGAAATCACCGACCAGCTTTTCACCCCACCGGTGTAGAGAACCACCCGTTTCCCCTGGAGGCGCTGACGATAGGGGGCGAGATTCTGGTTCAACTTCGCCGTCTCTTCGGCAATCAGTGCCTCCACCCGTTCCTGTAATGCGGGGTCGCCTAATTTGAGGGCGATATTTCGCAGGCAGCGATTCATATCGTCAACGCCGTAAAACGACTCTTCAATGTAGGGAATGCCGTAGCGTTCTTCCATCTTCCGCGCCATGTTAATCAGGGCTTTCGAGCAGATGGTGACGTTGAGTTTGGCGCGATGGGCGTAAGCCACTTCCCGATAGCGAGCGTCTCCGGTAATTTTGGAGAGCACCCGAATCCCCAATTTCTCAAATAGCGGCAGGACGCCCCACATCTCTCCGGCAATGTTGTATTCGCCGATGAGGTTGATATCGTAGGGGGTGGTGTAGTCCGGTTCCGCCGTGCCGACGACGTATTCCAGAAGCGCCTCGCCCCCCACTCGATTCCCCAGGTTCTTGCTGCCGATAAATCCCGGCGAATTTACGGGAATCACGGGAATTTCCGCTTTCCCAGACGCCGCTTGACACACCGCATCCAAGTCGTCCCCAATTAAGGCGGTGACGCAGGTGGAGTAGACGAAAACCGCTGCGGGATTGTAGCGTTGCTTGACCTCCAGGATGGCTTTATAAAGACGTTTTTCACCCCCAAAAATCACATCATTTTCGTTGAGATCCGTGGTGAAACCCATTTTATAGAGCATCGGTCCCGAGGACAGGCTGCCGCGACTGCCCCAAGAGTTCCCGGCACAGGCAATCGGTCCGTGTACCAGGTGCGCCACATCGGCGATCGGCACCAGGGCAATACTGGCCCCATCGAAGGCGCATCCACCTTGAGCGGCTCCGGGTTGGGCAACCTGGGTACAGGACTGATTTTTACCTTTACCGTTCTTTTTATGGTTGTGTTCGCAACCGGGTTCGCTGAGGAGTTCGTTGATTTTACCTTGAGTAATTTTCATGGCAGTTTCGGGGGCTTTGCTTTGGGAGGCGTCTGTAGGGGCACAAGCATTTGGGCGATCGATGATGGGTTAAACAAAATCTGATATATCCAAATGCGCGCGCCCTCCTTGGAGGCTTTAGGAGCTTTGAGGGCTTCGGAGGCTTCGGGAGAAAAAGACTGGTACCGCTCGAACTGTCCTAATTTCAATGGATATCGCGATCGACAGACCGCTGTTCGGGATACACTCAAACCCTCATTCTTTGGTGGAACGACCCTCAAACGTTGTTTGAAGTGGTTTGAATCCGAACTCGCGTTTTCAAGGTCTTCGTGGCAATATGCATTTAGGTGAGGACATCTCCAGAAGCGACAAGCCAGATAGAGCAAGGCTTTTATCGCTAAATACTGAATGGTGAATGCGATATCGCTGACCGCTGAGGGCCAATTACCGAACTAGCAAATATATCGATCGACATCCACTTCGCACACATCGCTCAAATAAGCCAGCGCCCGCAAGCGCAGACCCACGAGTTCGTTGTAAAAGGGGTTGAGTTTGCACAGGGGAGGAATGTGAAACAGCTTGCGTCCGAAGAGGGTCACGTTGCGCTCGAAAGGACATTCGCAGGGAATCAACCGACAGATGAGATGGGCAAATCGGGTGTTATCCACTCGAATGCTGTCGAACCAGTGACGAATGGGTTGGAGAAGACCCTTTCTCGGAGTTGGAAAGCGATCGAGGTTGGGGGATTTGGTAATCGTAGTCATGGCTGTTTCTTTCACAAGTAATAAGTTGAAAGTAATAAGTAATAAGTTTGAAATCGGCTTCAAATCGGAGGATTCAACAAACGAATGGGGTTTGAATTGTTACTTAACGAACTCAGAGGCGCAGATTCTGTTTGATTCGGGCTTCACCGATACGACTTATTACTGATTACTTATTACTTCAGCCCGACGGGCTTTGGTTAGGGGGAATGTCTGTAGCAGTCGGAGAATTAGGACATCGCGAGGGCGAGCTGGCAATCGTGGTGGCAGAAAGATTTCTGTCGGATCGCATCAATGTCCTAAGCTGACTGGCAACTGTTAGAAAAAAGGGAAGGGGTGAGAGGGTTGCAAGGGTTGAGGTAGCCCGGTTGCAGCATCAAACTGGTGCTTGAAGAACCCTGGATACCTCACCCATCGCTTTCCCACCCCTCCCCAGGTCCTCCCTTAGCAAATCGAGCGATCGCACTTAGCGAATCAAATCGTAGGAAATATCGGTTTTCGACGGAACGATGGTATTGCGGTCTAACTCATCCAGGACGCTGTTCGCGATCCAGGTCAGCAGGTTGAGGGCACCGGAATAACCGATCGTGGAGTAGCGGTGGAGGTGGTGGCGATCGAAAATTGGATAGCCGATCCGAATTAGAGGAGTGCCCGTATCGCGCCAGAGGTACTTCCCGTAGGAATTGCCGATCAGGAAATCGACGGGTTCGGTAAACAGGAGCGATCGCATGTGCCACAGGTCTTTCTTGCCCCACACCGTCGCCCCTTGACCGAAGGGACTCGATTCCAGCAGTGCCTTGGCTTCTGCCTCAAATTCCGGGTTGCTGTTGGTGACCAGTACGTGGACGGGTTCGACCCCCACTTCCAACAGGAATTGCAGCAGACCCATGACCAGGTCGGGGTCGCCGTACAATGCTGCCTTTTTGCCGTGCAGCCATGCTTGAGTGTCGGTAATGGCATCCACGGCGCGACCCCGTTCGAGTTCGAGTTCGGCGGGAATCGGATTGCCGGTGGCTTCCGAGAGGGCCATGAGGAACTCGTCGGTTCCTTTGATGCCCCAAGGTCGAGACACCGATGTTTGCTGACCCCATTCTTTTTTGATGTAATCGCGAGTTTTGACCGTAGAGTAAGCTTGCAAGGAGATAGTCGCCTCGGCGTTAATCGAATCGGCGGCCTCTTCGAGGGGCGTCCCCCCTTGATACATCTGGAACTCACCCGTGGCGGGGGAATCGAGATAGAGTTCGTTATCGCCGAGAATCGTGGTATCGACTCCCATGGCTGCTGTCAGATGCTTCAACTCCCGCAGGTTGCCCATGTAGGTTTCAAAGCCGGGGATAAAATTAATCTTGCCGTTAGTGGTTTCGGCTTTCTTACCCTCGGTGAGGTTCGACAGAATCCCCTTCATCATGTTGTCGTAGCCGGTGATGTGGGAACCGACGAAACTGGGGGTGTGAGCGTAGGGAACGGGGAATTCCGCCGGAATCGACCCTTCGTTTTTGGAGTTGGTAATGAACGCACCCAAGTCATCACCGATCACCTCTGCCATGCAGGTGGTGCAGACGGCAATCATTTTGGGTTTGTAGAGGGCGTAGCTATTCGCCAAGCCGTCTATCATGTTCTTGAGTCCCCCGAAGACGGCCGCATCTTCGGTCATGGAGCTGGAAACCGCACTGAAGGGTTCTTTAAAGTGGCGGGTAAAGTGCGTCCGGAAATAGGCGACGCAACCTTGAGAACCGTGAACGAAGGGCAGCGTGCTTTCAAAGCCAACGGCCGCCAGAATCGCACCCAAGGGCTGACAAGCTTTCGCCGGATTCACCGTCAGGGCTTTGCGAGCGAAGTTCTTTTCCCGATATTCCCAAGTCTTCGTCCATTCTGCCGCTTCGGTCACGGCCTCGGAAGGGGGAACCCCTTCAAATTCGCGCTTGCGCTCGAAGAGTTCCTGGTACTCGGGCTGTTGGAACAACTCCGCATGGTCTTTGATATTCTCTACATTCTGAGCCATGATTTATCTCCTCTGGTGTGGGATAGGTTGGGCTGGCGTTTTTGGGAGTTTGGAGGCTTGGAAGTTTGAGGCTTCGGGGGCTTCGGGGGCTTCGGGGGCTTCGGGAGCTTCGGGAGCTTCGGGGGCGTCGGAGGCGTCGGAGGCTTGGAAGTTTGAGGCTTCGGGGGCTTCGGGGGCTTCGGGGGCTTTGGGAGCTAAATTCTCCCTTGTCTCCTTGTCTCCTTGTCCCCTTGTCTCCTTGTCTCCTTGTCTCCTTGTCTCCTTGTCTCCTTGTCCCCTTGTCTCCCCATCCCCCCCGAGCGATTACTGCTTCCAGGGGGCTGCCATCAAACCCCAGGTGGGGCTGTTGAGTGCTAAGTCCATGTCGCGGGCGAAGATGTCGAATCCGTCGTAGCCGTGGTAGGGACCGGAGTAATCCCAGGAGTGCATCTGGCGGAAGGGAAGTCCCATTTTCTGGAAGACGTATTTCTCTTTAATGCCCGAAGCCACTAAATCCGGCTTCAGGGCTTTGACGAATTGCTCGAACTCGTAGCCGCTGACGTCGTCGTAGATGAGGGTACTGTCTTCGACGTAGTGGGTGGTGCGCTTGTAGTCGTCGTTGTGACCGAATTCGTAACCGGTACCGACCACTTCCATACCCAAGTCGTAGAAGGCGGGAACGACGTGGCGAGGACGCAAGCCGCCAACCATCATCACCACTTTTTTCCCTTCCAAGCGGGGGCGATATTTGGCAATGACCGCATCGGCTTGGGCTTGGTACTGGGCGATGACTTTTTCCGCGTTTTCCTGAATGGTTTCATCGAAGCGGGCGGCGATCGTCCGCAGGGATTCGGCAATTTTCGTCGGACCGAAGAAGTTATACTCCAACCAGGGAATCCCGTATTTCTCTTCCATGTGGCGGCTGATGTAGTTCATCGAACGGTAGCAGTGAACTAAATTCAGCTTCACCAAGGGCGTGAGCATCATTTCGTTGAGGGTGCCGTCTCCAGACCACTGGGCAACCACCCGCAAACCGATTTCTTCGAGCAGGATGCGCGAAGACCAGGCATCTCCACCGATGTTGTAGTCGCCAATCACGGCAACGTCGTAGGGGCCGGGTTCGTAGCCGAGTTCGTCTTTCTTCTCGTCGGCTTTGGAGAAGACCCAATCCCGTACCGCGTCGTTGGCGATGTGGTGACCGAGGGATTGAGAGACGCCCCGGAATCCTTCGCAGCGCACGGGAACGACGGTTTTACCGTGCTCTTTGGTCTTCTTGCGGGCAACGGCTTCGATATCATCCCCAATTAACCCGATGGGACATTCCGACTGAATCGATACGCCGCCGTTGAGGGGAAATAGCTCTTCAATTTCATCGATCAGCTTGGCGAGTTTTTTATCTCCCCCGAAGACGATATCTCGCTCTTGGAAATCGGAGGTGAATTGCATGGTGCCGAAGGTATCGATACCCGTCGTGCCGATGTAGTAGTTGCGACGACCGGACCAGGAGTAATACCCGCAACCCACGGGTCCGTGGGAGATATGAATCATATCTTTGACCGGACCCCAAACCACCCCTTTCGAGCCGGCGTAGGCACAGCCTCGGGTGGTCATTACACCGGGAATCGATTTTTTGTTGGAGCGAACGCCGCAGTCGGATTTGCCTTCTTCGTAGACATTGAGGTGCTTCGCCCGGTTCTTTTTGGCTTTCTCCGGGTAGGCGGCGAGTACCTCCTGGATTAGGGCTTTGTTTTCTTCTACAGTGGTTGCCATGATGTCCTCTCAGTCAGGATTAGGGATGTTGGGAAAAATCGAGCCGGAAGGATGAAGGGAACGGGAGACTCGAACCTCGGGGGAGAATGGGGGCGAACCCAGGGGCGATATCGATCGCAGTCGGTGAGTTGCGCCGTTGACCTTCATCCTGCTGCCAGGGTGTTAAGCGGCTCTTAGGCGGTGGTTAACGCTTTGGCTTTGTCGGCTTCGAGTACTTTCTGGTACTCTTCTTCTCCGCCGAGGAGACCGAAGTCCACCAGCAGTTCTTCGAGTTCGTCCATGGTGATGGGGGTGGGAATCACCAAGTTGGTGTTTTCCTCGATCTTGCGAGCCAAGGTCCGGTACTCATCGGCTTGGGGGTGAGTGGGATTGTGCTCGATGACGGTCATCCGACGCAGTTCCGCTTCTTGGACGGACTTGTCGCGGGGGACGAAGTGAATCATCTGGGTGCCGAGGCGACGGGCCAATTCTTCAATCAGCTCGACTTCCCGATCGACTTTGCGGCTGTTGCAAATCAAACCGCCCAAGCGGACGCCGCCGGAGTGGGCGTACTTGAGAATGCCGCGAGCGATGTTGTTGGCGGCGTACATCGCCATCATTTCCCCGGAGGTGACGATGTAGATTTCTTGGGCTTTACCTTCCCGGATGGGCATGGCGAAACCCCCGCAAACCACGTCCCCGAGTACGTCGTAGGATACGAAATCGAGGTCTTCGTAAGCGCCTTCTTCTTCGAGGAAGTTGATGGCGGTGATGATACCCCGACCGGCACAACCCACGCCGGGTTCGGGACCGCCGGACTCGACGCAGCGGACGTTTTTGTAACCGGTGAGCAGCACTTCATCGAGTTCGAGGTCTTCGACGGAACCCCGTTCGGCCGCCAGGTGCAGAATGGTGGTTTGGGCTTTGGTGTGCAGCATCAAGCGGGTTGAGTCGGCTTTGGGGTCGCAACCGACGATCATGACGCGGCTGGTGTCTGCGAGGGCAGCAATGGTGTTTTGAGAGGTGGTGGATTTACCGATTCCGCCTTTTCCGTAAAATGCAATCTGACGCATGGATTTTTTCTCCTGAATAGGTAGGTTTGAATTGGACGATTGAGGTCGAGGGTTGTCAGGTTTATCGGGAACTGAATGCGGTAAAACCAAGAACCCTTAACCTGCCGCATTTACGGGGGCGATCGTCCAAGAGGAATCACAAACACGAGTAAAGTCATAATCGATTGGGGAGTAGAGAGGGCGGCTGTAGGGGCATAAGCATTTGAGCGATAAATGAGGGGGCAAACGTTACCTGACATATCCAAATGCTTTGCCCTCCGCAGGGGGGTTTGCCCGGATTTAGACCGATACGGCTTCCACCACTAGGGTGGGGGTAATGCGTTCTTTGAGCCGTGCTTCGATGGCGTACTTAATGGTGTCGGTACTGCTCGAACAGGAACCGCACGCCCCTTGCAGGTTCACTTGAACCCGATCTCCGTCGACGTCGTACAGCTCGACATCACCACCGTCAGCCAGCAGCACCGGTCGCACTTCTTCATCGAGAACTCGTTGAATTAGGGCAATTTTTTGTACGGTGGTTAGGGGAGCCTGGGGCGCGTTGGTCTCGGATGTGGCGATTTCGGCAGCCATCTTCGAGGGCATGGCTTCGCGCTCTTCCTGGACGGCGAGGATGAGATCTTCGATATTCGCCAGACAGGAACCGCAACCGCCACCGGCTTTGACGTAGTTGGTGACTTGCTCGACGGTGGTGAGATCGTTCTCGATAATCACCCGACGGATGCGGTTATCGCTGATGCCGAAGCAAGTACAGATGAGGGCACCTTCATCGTCGTCGTCGTGGGCTTCGACTTCGATGCCGCGATATTTGTAGATGGCCGCTTCGAGGGCTTCTTGACCCATCACCGAACAGTGCATTTTGGCTTCGGGCAAACCTCCGAGATACTCGGCAATCTCTTGATTGGTAATCTCGAGCGCTTCATCGAGGGTTTTGCCTTTGACGATTTCCGTTAACGCCGAGGATGAGGCGATCGCGCTCGTGCAACCGAAGGTCTGGAAGCGGGAGTCGAGAATCGTGTCGCTGGCTTCGAGAATTTTGAGGTGCAGGCGGAGGGCATCGCCACAAGCAATGCTGCCGACTTCGCCGAAGACAACGGCAATACCAGGTTCGTTTGGATCTTCGATCGCGCCTTGGTTTTGGGGATGATAGAACAGGTCTAATACTTTTTCTGAATAGTCCCACATGGTCTTAGGGGGGTGTTGTTGAGTAATTGATTTGGGGTCTTGGGGTATTGAGGAGGCAGGGTCTGTAGGGGCACAAGCATTTGGGCGATTAATCTTGGTTGCCACGAAACCTGAAAAATCCAAATGCTTTGCCCTCCTTGGAGGCAGAGGAAAATTCCCCATCTCCGCGTCACCGCGTCACCGCGTCCCATCCCCTCATCAGCCTTGGCTGCCGATGGAGGCGACTTCTCGACCTTGCAACCAGTCGGCTTCGTCGCTGTTGAAGGGGGATAGGGCCCGCAGGCGATCGACGATTTCGGGCATCACCTCAAGAACGCGATCGACTTCAGCTTCGGTGGTGAACCGGGAAAGGCTAAACCGAATGGAACCGTGGAGAATGGTGTAGGGAATGCCCATGGCTCGCAACACGTGGGAGGGTTCGAGAGAACCGGAGGTGCAGGCAGAACCAGAGGAGGCGCAGATGCCTTCTTTGTCGAGCATCAAGAGAATGGCTTCCCCTTCGATGTACTTAAAGCCGATATTCGTGGTGTTGGGGAGTCTCTGGGTGGGATGCCCGTTCACTTCAATGTCGCTGATGCGATCGAACAATCCCCGTTCGAGGCGATCGCGCAGTTTCCGTTCTCGATCGACGTTTTGGAAATGCAATCGAGCTAATTCTGCGGCTTTACCCAACCCGATGATGCCGGGAACGTTCTCGGTACCCGCTCTGCGTCCCCGTTCTTGGTGACCGCCGATGAGGAAGGGACGGAAGCGGAACCCGCGCCGCACGTAGAGAGCACCCACGCCTTTGGGAGCGTGCAGTTTATGACCCGAGAGGGTGAGCAAGTCGATGGTACTGGTGCTCAGGTCGATGGGAACTTTGCCCACCGCTTGGACGGCATCGACGTGGAAGGTGGCCCCGTACTCTTTGGCGATCGCTCCCACGTCCTCGATGGGGAAAATCGTGCCGGTTTCGTTGTTGGCGTACATCATCGTCACCAGGGCCGTACCGCCGGTGATGGCCGCTTCTAGCTCGGTGATGTCGAGCTGTCCCTGACGGTTCACCGATAAATAGGTAATGCTATATCCCTTTTTCTCTAAGTGCTTGCAAACATTGAGAACGGCGGGGTGTTCGACTTCGGTGGTAATAATATGTCTTTTATCGGGTTGGGCGCTTAGAGCCGCGTGAATGGCGGTATTATTTCCTTCGCTGCCGCAACTGGTAAAGATAATTTCCGAATCTTCCGCGCCCAGAAGCCGGGCAACTTGCGATCGAGCGTTCTGCACTGCCGCACCCACCTGCCCGCCAAAACGATGCATGGATGAAGGATTGCCGTAAAAGTCTCGCAGGTAGGGCAGCATCGCGTCTACAACGGCCCGATCGATTCGGGTTGTGGCGTTGTTGTCAAGGTAAATACAAGTCGACATAAGAATTCTTGGTGATGGATGAAGGGCTGTGGTTTTGGAAAGTTCTGGGAGGCTTGGGGAGCTTGGGGAGCTTGGGGAGTTTGAGGGGCTTTGGGA
Organism: Zarconia sp.; assembly: GCF_057467645.1. Classification (NCBI taxonomy): domain Bacteria; kingdom Bacillati; phylum Cyanobacteriota; class Cyanophyceae; order Oscillatoriales; genus Zarconia; species Zarconia sp. Next base: position 51,575 of record NZ_JBRJXU010000056.1, on the reverse strand, counting down.
GTTTGGGGAGTTTGAGGGGCAACGAGTGCTTCGGAGGCTTCGGGGGCTTTGGGAGCTAAATTCTCCCTTGTCTCCTTGTCTCCTTGTCTCCTTGTCCCCTTGTCCCCTTGTCCCCTTGTCTCCTTGTCCCCTTCTCCCCCTCACCGCGCAGAGACTGCATCCGCTCGGGATTGGAGCTGTTTGGAGAGGGTTTTGGAGTAGGAATCGAACCAGCGACGCCAGTATTCCGATTGCTGCTTTGCTTTCAGGCGAGCCACCATGCGGTTGTAAGTGGCAAACCAAGCCTCCCAGTAGTCCGATGACGTTTCGGATGCAGAGGTCAGTTCAACTGCCGTCACACCAGCGGTAAACGGGATACAGCCTTCGTTGGTGGGGCAAGTCGCCCAGCATTGGGGAACGCTGTAGTGACCGACGCAGCTATTGCAACGATTGGGATCGATCCAATAGGTTGACTCGTTGCGTTGAATGGCGTGGGTGGGACAGATAGACAGGCAGCGATCGCAGCTAATACATTGACTGGTAATGGTATAAGTCATGGTTCGACTCCGATTTTTGAGGGTTCAAAATCTCGAGGGGGGTTCGCCGCGGCGGGTCCATCTCACTTGTTAACCGATAACCCGCCAGTCCTCATGACTCATGCCTGGGCCGTCTGGACGTACCCGTCGTAGAACTCTCTAGCCACTTTCTCGATGACATCGTAGGCTTCCACGACCCGAACTCCTGCTTTTTCGAGTTCTTTTTGGGGGCAAGGACCGACTTTCGATGCGAGTACGGCTTTGCAGTCGGCGACAGTGCTAATAATCCCTTCGAGGGTCGCTTCTTCGCCGTAACCCCCCTGGCAGTAATGGGCGACTTTACGGTGACCGACGAACCGCGCTTCGTTGGCATCCACTTCGTAAATCATGAATTCTTTGGCATGACCGAAGTGCTGGTTGACCAGTCCGCCTCCCTTGGTGGCAACGGCTACCAGAATCTTGGGACTGTTGGCGACTTTGGCGGTGGATTTCGTTTTCGCCTTGGCTGAGGCGAGTTCGGCTTTGAATTGAGCGATGCCGGCGTGAACTTCTTGGCGCGTTTCCAGGTTGTATTCTGGCGGCATCTCCATGAATTTCGCTTTGGTGAATTCTTGCGATCGATCTTCACCCAGGAGTCCGACGGCATCGGCTCGACATTGGCGACAGTGCCGCATCATTTTCATGTTGCCGGAACAGTCATCTTGAAGCGCTTTCAGCTCTTTGGCTGTGGGTCCGCGCTGACCGGTGAGACCGAAGTGGGTTCCATGTTCGGGGGCGGAAATCAGCGGCATGATGTTATGGAGGAAGGCACCGTGCTGGCGAATGACGTTATCGACTTCCACCAGATGCTTGTCGTTAATCCCTGGAATCATCACCGAGTTGACTTTGCACAGGATGTCGGCTTCCCGCAGTGCCTGGAGTCCTTCCATTTGTCGCTCGTGCAGAATCCGAGCGGCCTCAATCCCCCGGTAACGCTTGCGGCGATAGTGAACCCAGGGGTAAATTTTCTCGCCAATTTCCGGGTCAACCATATTAATGGTGATGGTGACGTGATCGACGTTGAGAGCCTTGATGCGATCGATATAATCCGGTAACATCAGCCCGTTGGTGGACAAGCACAGCTTGATGTCGGGGGCCTTGTCTGCAATCAATTCAAAGGTGCGGAAGGTTTTCTCGGGATTAGCTAGGGGGTCTCCAGGACCGGCAATCCCCAAAACCGTCATCTGGGGAATCTTACCGGCCACGACGAGCACTTTATGAGCCGCTTCTTCCGGGGTGAGCAGTTCGCTCACGACACCGGGTCTACTCTCGTTCGCACAGTCATATTTGCGATTGCAGTAGTTGCACTGAATGTTGCAAGCAGGCGCAACGGCAACGTGCATTCGAGCATAGTGATGATGGGCTTCTTCGCTGTAGCAGGGATGTTTTTCAATCCGCGCCCGCATTTTTTCATCTAAGCTCTGAGTCGTCGTGCTATTGGAACTGCAACCGCAACTCCCTTTAGACTTTTTAGCGACTTTTGGCGTTGCTTTGACTGGTGCGGTGGTTTTTGTTGTTTCAATTGGCGTTGCCTTCGCCACAGGTGCAGATAACAATGCGGATTGTGGTGGTGGTGTCATTGAAAAATTCCAGATTCAAAACAACTCACCCTCGTCTGTGAAGAAATACAAGTGACGCAAACCGCATTTAATGCTCGATCTTATTGAAGAATAAAGTCTCGTCTACCTCGAGAACCTGCCTACGCAGACTAGAGAACCCTCAATTTATCAACATAAATCTATTGGGTTGATTAACGTTCGAGCGTATCGACGGGACTGAGGCTAACTGGGCTTGCGTACTTGCTTGGCCTCCATCCACTTAACCCGAGAAGAAGAACTGTTTTAAAAACTCAAGTTTCAAACTAAAGTTCCGCTGTTCCGAGTTCCGTGTTTGACGTTAGGGATAGGGAAGTTATAGCAGTCCCTGGAAAACTGGATTTCGATCGAGTCCCCGATAGAATTTATTGAGATAATTAGACTTGTACTCAATGCCCCAAACCCCGATATCATCAACCTCAAAACTTTTTTTTGGGTCGGGGTGCGAGTATTTTTCGATCGGGGTCTAGGTATTTTTAGGGATGGGTACGGCTATTTGTGTACTCAACTCAAATCTATATTGGGTAAGGTATTTGGGCGTTTTTGAGTGAATGGGTGACGATCGAGTGTAAGTACTCAAAATGGCGACGATCGCCTAAAATTGGGGTCGAAGATGAAGCGATATCGAGACCTAAATTTTTTGTCTGTATCTAATTTATCATTTATCTCTCAATTTTCAACCCAAGGGCGATTTCGATTCGGAGAACTCGAAAGAAGGGCGAGTGCGCTCCCAAGAAGAAGATGAGGTCGGAGGTGAGATAAAGCTCAACCTTCTTTCTGTATAAAATATATCATTTCTTATCGCAAATATTTATGAAATAATGACTTTTTGAAAAAATTGAGTTAGAATCCGATCGGCATCTTAAATAAACACTTCCAATCCTCGAAAAATTACCAATTTGAGTACATCCAAACGGACTTTTAACTGACGATAATTTTCAACCTTAGCCCTCATGAATCAAGGCTTAAGGTTGAGTGCATCATTACAAGTCCCCCCTGCAAGAAATACTCGTCCCTGGGTTCGAAAATACTCGCACCCCCGCCCAAATTTTTGTTGCCAATCGCTGAATTTGGGAGGGTTGAGCCGTTGAGTACAACCGTTAATACTTCTAGTAATTCCGATCGAGCGCCGTTGCCGTCCCCCTACAAAAGGTAACTGGTATAAGCATTAGCAACGATTTTGCTAGCTACCCCAACTCGCGATGCTACGGTCTACTCCCCGCTCGCCCATCCCTGTTGATGCGCACCAACCCGATCCCATCTCCTCAGAGGGGTCTGCCGATTCTTCCCAAACCCGATCGCAACCCTTCTGGCGCGATGGGATCGATCGACTCAAGCAATCTGTACGAAACACCCCCCTTTGGGAAGACCTGCGCGTCATTTTCGAGCGCGATCCGGCCGCTCGCAGTTGGCTGGAAGTTCTCTGTTGCTACCCTGGCTTTCACGCCCTAGCCTGCCACCGTCTGGCTCACCGATTGGATCGGGCAAAGCTGCCTTTTTTCCCCCGACTGATTTCTCATATCGCCCGGTTTCTCACCGGGATCGAAATTCACCCCGGCGCGCAAATCGGTCGCGGTGTGGTCATCGACCATGGCATGGGGGTTGTGATTGGCGAAACGGCCATCGTCGGCGACTACACCCTTATTTATCAGGGTGTCACCCTCGGCGGTACGGGGAAAGAACTGGGTAAGCGCCATCCCAGCGTCGGGGAACGGGTGGTTGTCGGTGCGGGGGCCAAAGTTCTGGGCAATATTCAGATTGGCGACGGCGCGCGCATTGGTGCGGGTTCGATCGTCCTGCGGGATGTCCCGGCCCACTGCACGGCCGTCGGCGTACCCGGTCGTAACATCTGTCGATCGAACGTCGGCACCTGCCCCCTCGAACACGGTGAAATTCCCGATGCCGAAGCCACCGCCATCCGCGCCTTACTCGATCGTATCGAACACCTCGAAGCCGCACTGCAGACCTTAAAAACTGATATTCGTTCAGCCCCTTTACTCGATCGCCTCAGGGTCTGAGTCGGGAGCTTTTGGGGGACAAGGGGACAAGGGAGAATTTAGCGCTCGTTGCCCCCAAAAACCCCAAAATTCCCGAAGCCCCGAAGACCCACAAGTATCACGAAAAACTCATCCACTCGGAGTCAAAGTTATGGAAGAAAATCCTCATGTCAATGTATCCCAGGGGCAGGTCATCGCCATTCCCCGCAGCACTCGCTGGTGCATTCACCGCCGGCTGCAAGAGTTGCACATCCCCTGTGCCTGCCCCACCGATGGTTCGTTGCGAGTCGATGTGAATCACGGTCTGGCGTTGATTCTCGTGCGCAGTACCGTGCAGCAGTTTATCGCCTCGCGCCAGGAACTGGTGACCTGGTTGGAGCGCTGCTGGTCGACTCGAATTCCTTGCAAGCAAAACCACTGAGATTTTCAAACATTCTCGAAATCTCCGATTTTAACGTGAGGCACGGGTTCAGCCGCAGGTGGTCAATGCCACGATCGCATCACCTTTCTTTACTCAATTCTTTCAATTCAAAGGAAACGACAAATGACACAATCACAGGCAACAGTACAAGCATTCGGTCAAGTTGGCGAGAATCCCGTGGGAATCGATCGCGGCGTGACGGTTCCCGTGTGCGAAGGCTTAAATCTGGTTTACGCCAGTTTTCAGGCTCTGTACTTGCAATATCAAAAACACCATTTCGTGGTGGAAGGTGCTGAATTCTACTCCCTGCACGAGTTTTTTCAAGAAGGCTACGAAGCAGTTAAAAATCACGCTCACGACCTTGCCGAACGCATGAACGGTCTGGGGGGTATTCCTGCCGGTACGTTTGCCACTATGGCTCAACTGTGTAGTTTCACCCCCGAACCCGATGGCGCGTTTACCAGCCGCCAGATGGTGGAAAACGACTTGCAAGCCGAACAAAGCATTATCGAGCTCATTCGCCGTCAAGCCGCCCAAGCGGAGAGTGTGGGCGATCGCGCCACCCGCTATCTGTACGAGCAAATTTTACTCGCGACCGAAGAACGCGCGTTCCACCTCGACCACTTCCTGACAACAGACAGTTTAGTGACCTCGTTTATCGGTAGTTAGGGGAAATGGGAGCAAGATGCTCCCACTCTGGGGAAACGGGAGCAAGATGCTCCCACTCTCGATAAACATCTCCGAAAACGGAACCCGAAAAACCCATGCAACTAGACGAACTAGAGTTAGATCTGCCCCCAGCCTTTGACATCGGTCAAAAAGTTCGGGTGTGCAAGTTGATTCGCAACGATGGCACGTTCCCCGGTCAAGATATTGGCGCACCGCTGGCGAAGAAGGGCGATATCGGTTACATCGTCAGCATCGGGACGTACCTACAGACCTCTTATATTTACGCGGTACATTTTCTCGAAACCGGGAATCTGGTGGGCTGTCGCAAGAGAGAACTCGAATTGATGGAGGAAGCACGATGAAGGTGATGTTACGGCATAACGACGCGGGTCAGCTCTTGGCTTACGTCGCCAAAAAAGACCTCGAAGAAGAGGTGGTTGAAGAAACGAAATCGGGGGAGAACACCGTTTTTACCCTTGCCAACGGTTGGGAACTGGCGATCGCCGGTGCTCTCGAATCGCTGCAATTGCCTCAAACGGTGGAGGCGAGGCGATTGTCTTGAGGACGGGAGATATATAGCTATATGCAGTCGTGTTAGGACACAAGTGACCGTGGCAGGGGAGCAGGCAATCGCGGTGGGAGCTGGGGGAGAGTTAATGGACGAGCGGACAATTAGCAATACATCAATTGAGACGATCTTCACACTCTCCCTTGTCTCCCTTGTCTCCCTTGTCTCCCCCTCCCCCTCTCCCTTGTCTCCCCATCTCCCCATCTCCCCATCACCGCGTCCGTCAAATACTGTCCGCGCACATTTTAAATCGAGCTTGGAGTCATTCAATGGTGGATATCGATAATCGACAATCTTGGGACTTTCGCTTTGAGGGTCGCTTTCTGGGATTTTCAGGTGGCAAACCAGCCAAGCCCAAATACCTTCTGTTGGGATTCTCCCAGGAAAAGGTAGACATCGAATTACCCAAGGAATTACGAGCTTCCCTACATTCAATCTTGCAACTGGGCGATCGAGTGCGGGTTGAGGGTCGAGGTCAAGTCGATCGCGCGACGGGGAAATTGAAGCTCACAGCCCAACGCGCGCGCTCTGTGGGGGTGGATTCTTCCGATTCCCAGACGCGGACGATGGCAACCCCATCCATCCCCCCCCAAGCCAAAATTCTGGTGTGTCAGAAGTCGAAATGTGCCAAGAACGGCGGCAAGCAATTGATGCGATCGCTCGTCATTGCCTTGCGCGACCTGAATTTGCAGCAACAGGTCAAAATCGAGGGCACGGGGTGTCTGAAAGATTGCTCGCGATCGCCCAATTTCATCATCATGCCGGGAAAACACCGTTACCGCAAAGCTCGCCCTCAGATGGCTCGGGCTTTGTTGGAGGAGTATTACATCCAGCTCGGTTAACCACTGGCAACGATTCGATCGAATGCATCGGTTGAAAATGCTCGCATCGCCGCGCGCACCCTCTCCACGTCAGCATCATGTCGCGATCGATACCGCAATCTCGAAACGAACTGGATTTAGCAGTCTAAAACATTGAGGAGAAATTGATGAAAATTGCCATCTCCAAAGAAATCGAATTTGGCGAACGCCGCGTCGCCATCACCCCTGCAATTGCCTCTCGCTTGGTCGATCTCGGTCTTGAGGTTTGGGTTGAAGCGGGAGCGGGGGAAAATGCTTTTTTCGGCGATACCGATTATATGGCCGCTGGGGCGATCGCGATTTCCGATCCGGCTCAACTCTGGGGGGAAGCGGATATCGTCCTCAAAATTCGTCCGCCTCAAGTTCGCAATGGCTATCCGGAAGTAAACTGGCTCAAACCGGGGGCGACGTTCATCTCTTTCCTCGACCCTTTGGGCGCTCCCGAGGCGATCGAATTGCTCGCCCAGCGACAGGTGACGGCTTTGAGTATGGAATTGATTCCCCGTACCAGTCGCGCCCAGAGTATGGACGCGCTCTCGTCTCAGGCTTCCCTGGCTGGATACAAAGCCATCTTACTGGCTGCGGCCGCACTGCCGGGGATTTTCCCGATGATGACCACGGCTGCGGGGACGATTCCCCCAGCGAAGGTTCTCGTCATTGGGGCCGGGGTTGCCGGATTGCAGGCGATCGCCACCGCACGGCGCCTAGGGGCCACCATCGAAGCCTTCGATATCCGTCCGGCGGTGAAGGAGGAGGTGCAGAGTTTGGGGGCGAAATTTATTGACGTGTCGTTGGCGGAAGAAACGGCTACCGCGGGGGGCTATGCCAAGGAAGTCACCCAAACCAGCCAGGAACGAATTCAAGAAATTCTCACCCAGCACGTTCGCCAAGCGGATATCGTCGTCACCACTGCCCAAGTTCCGGGTAAAAAAGCGCCGGTTATTGTCACGGAAGCGATGGTAGACGCCATGAAAGCGGGTTCGGTCATTGTCGATCTCGCTGCCGAACAGGGGGGCAACTGCGCCTATACCCAACCCGGCCGCGATATCTGTCAGCCCAACGGCGTGACCATTATCGGTCCGATTAACCTACCCGCATCGATGGCCGTTCAAGCCAGCCAGCTTTACGCCAAGAATCTCCTGTCTTTGCTAAAACTGCTGGTGAAAGATAACGCCTTCAACCTCAATTTCGAGGACAACATTATCGATAGTGCTTGCGTCACCCACGATGGTGAGATTCGCAACGAACGGGTGAAACAGGCTCTGTCGATGGCAACGCTGTAATTGGGACAAGGGGACAAGGGGACAAGGGGACAAGGGGACAAGGGGACAAGGGAGAGTTTAGCGCTCGTTGCCTCCGAAGCCCCTGAAGCCTCCCAAAGCCCCCGAGAGCTACCCAAAGCTCCCAAAGCGCCCCAAGCTTCCCAAGCTCCCGAGAGCTACCCAAAGCTCCCTCACCGGAACCGGTAGAAACCCGAACTGACATCAATTGCCCACTTTTATTCCGAACCTGGAGGTAACTCGATCGTGACTTCAGATTTCTTCAGTACGTTATTTATCTTCGCAGCGGCTGCGTTTGTGAGTTTCGAGGCGATCGGGAACATCCTACCCACCCTCGATACGCCACCGACGCTCCATACGTCCGCCCTCGCTCAAAGCCATGTACTAGATGGAACGGCAGCCACTCTGAATCATTAAGCCAAGAGATGGGAGGAGGAGGGAGGAAGAATGCGGTGACGCGGTAAAGAACAATCTGCCCATTGTCAATTGTCAATTGTCAATTGTCCATTCACTCCTCCCCCTGCCCCCAAATCTTCCCAAGCCCCTCAAACACTCGGAGGTCTAATATGACAGAACTTCTTAGCGCATTAACGGTCTTCGTTCTCGCCTCGTTCGTCGGTTTCGAGGTCATCAATAAGGTTCCACCCACCTTGCACACGCCTTTGATGTCCGGTGCCAATGCCATTTCCGGGATTGCCATCGTCGGTGCCATCTTAGCCGCCGGCCCTCAATCCTGGAATCTCTCGGTGGTGCTGGGTTTAGTTGCCGTGGTTCTGGCGACGATTAACGTCGTCGGTGGCTTTCTGGTCACCGATCGCATGTTGCAAATGTTCAAAAAGAAGGAGGTCAAGGCATGAATGCCATTCTACCGACAGGAATCGAGCTGGCTTATCTGGTCGCCGCATCCTTGTTTATTTTGGGTTTGAAATTGCTGGGTTCCCCCGCTAGCGCCCGCCGAGGCAATCAACTCGCAGCGGTGGGAATGGCACTGGCCACGATCGCCACCCTGTTGCAACAGTCGGTGTTAAATTACGAGATGATTCTGTTGGGGGTCATCCTGGGTTCCCTCATTGGCGCGATCGCCGCTCAAAAGGTGGCGATGACGGCTATGCCCCAGATGGTGGGGATTTTCAACGGGGTTGGCGGTGCGGCTTCGGCGTTGGTGGCGATCGCCGAGTTCTGGCGGCTGCTGCAACTTGAGGGCACGGTTCCCTGGGATACGACCTTTGTGGTGGTGGTGGGGATTGCCATCGGCGGTATTACCCTCACCGGTAGTGGCTTGGCGTTTGCGAAGTTGCAGGGTCTCGTGAGCGGTTCTCCGGTGACGTTTCCTTTGCAGCAAGTCGTCAACGTCCTCCTGCTGGGGGAATTGCTGCTGGCTGCGGTCTATCTACCCTTCCATCCCCAGGATTTGACGGTTTTTTTAGTGGCGGTGGGGGTTTCCCTGCTGTTGGGGGCGCTGTTCGTCTTGCCTATTGGCGGTGCGGATATGCCCGTTGTCATCTCCCTCCTCAACTCTCTCTCGGGTTTGGCGGCGAGCGCGGCCGGGTTTATCTTAGCCAATAATATGCTGATTATTGCCGGGGCGCTGGTGGGTGCGTCGGGATTGATTCTCACCCAGATTATGTGCAAGGCGATGAATCGTCCGTTGAGGAACGTTCTCTTCGGTGCCTTTGGTGGCGGTAGCGGTTCCTCGAGTGGTGCGGCTGGGGGCAACTCCGATAAAGTGGTGCACGCCATCGATGCGGAAGAAGGGGCGATGATGCTCGGTTACGCCCGTTCTGTGGCGATCGTGCCGGGTTACGGTATGGCGGTTGCTCAAGCGCAACACAGCGTGCGCGAACTGGCCGACCAATTGGAAAAAATGGGGGTTGAGGTCAAATATGCCATCCACCCCGTGGCCGGACGGATGCCGGGGCATATGAACGTCCTCCTGGCGGAAGCGAACGTGCCCTACGATCGCCTCTACGATATGGATGATATCAATGCCGAGTTCGATCGCACGGACGTGGCATTGGTGATTGGTGCGAACGATGTCGTCAACCCGGCCGCTCGCCACGATGCCAGCAGCCCTATCTACGGCATGCCCATTCTGAACGTGGATAAAGCCGATCGCACCATTGTCATCAAGCGCAGTATGCGCGTGGGCTTTGCTGGAGTGGATAACGAGCTGTTTTACAACGATAAAACGATGATGCTCTTCGGTAGCGCTCAGGATGCGGTGTCGCAACTCGTGACTGAGGTCAAGCAGTTGTAACGCTCGATCGCGTCAATTTTCGATCGCAAAATACAGCCATTTGAGACTCACGAGAATTTGCCGATCGCAAGACTTGGAATTGAGTAGGGGTTCACGACCGTTGACCCCTACTGTCGTCTTTCTCACTTCGATGGCTTGATTTTATATTAATTTTATTTTGAAACGAACGTTTAAGTTGCAAACCTTCTAAAGGTATCATATAGAAAAATAATTTGCAATTCTATGCCGTTAGTTCATCGGTAGATTCCGATAATCAAATATCTCAATTATTCCTCAAATAAAAGTAAATCTGGTAACAAATTGAACTTCTGAAATGCTCGCCCGGAACAGATAGCAGCTATATTGTTAAAACTTTATAAATCATTATTCGATCGCATTGCCAGACCAATCCCGTTGCTCTCGGTAAACTCAGGATTATTAACAACAAATTAAAGCGATCGCCATCGACTATTCTTAGAGCCATAGATTCATTTAACAAAACTTGCAAGCTCATTGACTGTCGAGATCCTATAGAGCGGGCTAATGTGAAACGCATTAGTCTTTTTTTTCAGAGACCTCAAAGCGAAAAACGATCGGATCTGGGTTCAGATCTGGGTTTAGGACTCTTGTTATCGTCGATCGACTTAATGCCGATCGACAAAAGTTGAAAACAGGCGGCTCAATCGTCGCCTTCATGGGTTATCTATCCGTCGAAGGCAATAGATACCCAACGGAAATTCCGTCAAAGGTGAGGAGTAGGATTTTCCCTAGACCGATCGACCATCGCTCGCCCTTAAGTCCGTTGACCCATTCGTACTGGAGGCAACCGGGGGCAAAATTTTGCCGATCCCAAAATCTGGGATTTCCACTGGGGTGACGGTGTCAAGGTCAACTTTGAATGTGTGGAAGTCTTGCAACGGCATTATAACATCATGACTTATTTCATCACCGAGCGCTGTATTTTGTGCGATAGCTGTATCCCTCAGTGCCCGAAAGACGCGATTAAACACGAGGAAGGAGAATATTGGATCGATCCCACCCGGTGTGATTCTTGCCAAGATCGCTCCCCCATCCCAGAGTGCGTCGTGGTTTGTCCCGTGAGTTCGCCGGTTCCACTGCCGCCAAAAAAAGGGCGATCGAAAGTGGGCAGCCGACCGATTTCGAGTCCCGACCTATTTCTAACCGGTAAAAGCAACCCCTTTGCCTCGGCCATGGTGATGTGGGAACTGTGCAACATTTTGGCACAGCGGCAATCGCTCCCCTGGCAGGTAGATTCGTCGGGGTACCTCCACTACCAGCGACAGATTAACCGCAGTCGCGGAACCCTAGATTTTTGGATCGCAGGGACTCCCGATTCCGACGTTCCCTTAGAAAGCGAGGCGGCCAAAGCGGCGCTCGCCACCTTCGATCTGCGTGCGGCCTGTCTGAATTTGATTTACGCCGCCTACGCCGTCACCCTCGAACGTCCTTGGGAAGAAGACTTTACGATCGACGATCGCCAAATCGAGCAATATCTGGGACTCGAAAAGCGCAGAGACCTGAGCAAACTTGAAAAGCTCACCCTGATTAAAGACTTCGTCAGCCAATCGTGCAGCGTCCTCGCCTCCATCCAATGGCCCCGGCAGGGTAAAGTGGCAGAATTTTCCGTCGAAGCTAGTCCTCTATGGCATTTGAGGGATATCGAGTATCACTTTCAAGAGGATAATTCCGGTTGCAAGCACCTCGTCGGCTTGACCTTCAAAATTCGCGCTGGAATCTGGGCCCAATACTTTCTCAACAAACAGGGTTACCAAAATCGCACCGCATTCTACCAATACGGTCATTTACCTCAGTCTCTCCTCATCGAGGTGATGAGTATTTGGCAGCAACATGAAGGTGCCGCGCGCATTCTGCTGTGGCTGCTGTTCAAAAGTCGTTTGGGAACCGAGCAGCGCCTCACCGTCCGCACCCTGATGCGAGTGGCCTACGGAGAAGAACGAGTGACCCGAGCCTCCTCTCAACGGAGCACGCGCAAGCGATTGCTGCGAACGTTTGAAGGGGATCTCGAAGCCCTTCACCACTACGGTCTCAAACCGGTCTTCGACCCGATTACCTACCCGGTGGAAATTCAGCCCTTGTGGACGAAACTCGCCCAAATTCCCGATGATGCAGAAGCCGCAGCTGCATTTTGGGCCTCAGACGGCAGCGGTCACCAACGATTAACCGACACCGCTCCCCGAGGCAAGTGGGATCGGTTGATGAACGCCCGGTTTTTGCACTTCGAACTGCCCCCCGAATGGGCGCGCAAACCATCTCCGTCTCGATCGAAAAAGCGACGCAAAACGAATCGAAAATCCCCACAACCCTCCGGGTTACCCGGTTCGACCATCTCTGCCGCTAGAAAGCGCCTTCAGTTGAGCCAAAGGGAGTTAGCCAACCGAATTGGCAAAAGCCAGAGTTGGATTCGCGATATCGAAAACGAACGCTTTCAAGCGAGTTTGAAGGATGTGGCGCTCTTGCGTCAGGTTTTAGAAATCGAGCGATAGTGCCACGTGCAACATATAGCAGTCCCGGCCGGTCTCATTACAAATTTTCAGTCATGGGGAACGGGGAATAGTTTTGGAAGCTGCCATATTTCATCGCAGTCGCCACGACCGTGTTTGACAACACCAGACAATTTTGCGATCTTGCTGAAGTCTTCCCCCCCTGCTCCCGAAGCTCCCGAAGCTCCCGAAGCCCGGCTTCACAAGTGTCCTAATTACTATGGCGAGACTATATTTCCGTCGCGCGATCGAGATCCTGCGCCGCTTCCATGAAAAATTGATATAAGTTTTAGTTAAATGGGAAAATAAACGTTCCGTCGATAGCTGCTGTCGGCGCGTTCTCGTTCGACCCGATCGCTAAAACAAATCAGTTGATAAAAGTCTCTAGAAATCATGCTCAAAGGTACGGAGATTGGCAGCTACGCGCCAGATTTTGAATTACCCGGTATTGACGGTACGGTTCACCACCTCGCTCGGTATCTGGAAACATCTGCAGCGGTGGTCGTAGTGTTTCTGGGAAATGATTGTCCGCAAGTCCTGGCGTACCTCGATCGCCTCAAACAATTACAAGCCGAATTTGCCGAGGCGCAGGTTTCTTTCATCGGCATCAATCCCAACGAAACCAGCCAGCACCCGGAAGAAAGTATCGAAAATATGGGCGTATTCCGCGCTACCCACGAACTCAATTTTTCTTATATTCGGGACGTGACGCAAGAAGTGGCCAAGTGCTTTGGCGCGCAGGTGACTCCAGAAGCCTTCGTACTCGATGGGGAAGGAGTTTTGCATTACCGAGGGGCGATCGACGATAACCCTGAAGATGCCGAAGCCGTGGGAACCCCCTATCTCAAAAAGGCGATCGCCCAACTGCTCGCTGGGGATTCGATCGAGATTTCCCAAACCGAGGCGGTGGGTTGTCCGGTGAAATGGAAAAGTTGAGCGTAGGCGATCGCATCAACGAACTCATCCAACGCAGTACGCGATCCGCAATCGCCAAGAATAAGCGGCTCTTTAGCCGCACCTCAAAATTTTCTAGGTGGTTGATTCTCCTGGCAATGGCGAAGGAATCGACTCTCGAGCGATAAATTAGCAACATCTCAAATCGATAAATGGGTTGCTATGCTAAAAACAGAAGGTTGCGGACACCCGCAAAGACTTTCACTTTAAGACCGCCAAGCAACTGACGGACAATCACGACCTAATAGCTCACGAGAAGTTGAACGTCAAAGGTTTGGCGCGAACCCGGCTTGCCAAATCGGTTCTAGATGCTGGCTGGGGACAATTCCTGTCTATACTCGCAAACAAAGCTGTGAATGCTGGTTTGTTAACGGTTGCAGTGAATCCCAGAAACACCTCACAGAACTGCTCTAACTGCGGAACTAAGGTTCCGAAAAAACTGAAAGACCGCGTTCATTCGTGCCCCAAATGTGGGTACACAGCACACAGAGATGAAAACGCGGCGAGAAACATTCTGAAACTGGCGTTATAGAACGCTTTGGCGGTAGGGCATTCCGTCAATAAAGCTTACCGAGTATCCGAACTGTTGGGTGGAGTTGGTAAGAAGCCCGCGCTAGACCTGGGGAGTGGCGTAAGCTACGACCGATCGGGTTAGCGTCGGGAGGATGTCACAGTCTTGTTAATTGCGGGTCGAGTGCAAGGAGCTTACAAAACTGGCAAAATGTGGCTGATACCCTTATTTAAAGGTAGACCCATCATCCAACGCGGCACTCGGGGTCCGGCTCCGAGTTGGCGAAATCCCAGGAAGCCTGCCAAAACTATCGTTCACGTCAACTCTCACAAGATTCGACATAATCATAAGACCAAGGAACGACTGCCAGTCATTACCGTCAAAAAGGGTCAAACCAATATTTACGGGCATGAGGTGGAAATCCCTGGAGGATGTCGCGTGGTATATCGTCCCGACAGTCCCACGTGTCGTGCGAGGGTTTGGATTGAGACCCTCTACGACGTTCGAGTGTTCGACTTGGGCAACACGATCGCTCCAAATCCGGATAATCGATCGCAAATATTGCACTAAGCATTCAGCATCGACACTCAGCACTCGGTCACCGCCTTGCGATCGCTTTTAAACTGGAGTCGATCGCGATATTGATCGTTGTTCTCGACTGTCTTGACGAGCATCGCTCCCTCTTGCCAGACGGATTGAGTGACGCCACTTGTCTGTGCGCGTCCGAACTGAATACAGCGATATACAAAATTGCGACATCGAGGTGACAACCCGATCGAGGTCAGCTTTTTGAGTTGTCCCTCCGATGGCTCGATCGCTACATCTCCAAAACTCGCACCAAAAACGCCCAACGATCGGCTAACTCCTCGATCGTCTTCGCCGTCGGTTTCCCTGCCCCATGTCCGGCTTTGGTTTCGATGCGAATCAAGAGCGGATTTTCCCCCTCTCCTGCCGCTTGCAACGCTGCTGCAAACTTGAAGCTGTGAGCGGGAACCACCCGATCGTCGTGGTCTGCGGTAGTAATCATCGTCGCCGGATATGCCGTACCGGGTTTGAGATTGTGCAGGGGAGAATAGGCGTAGAGGGCTTTGAACTCCTCGGGATTGTCGGGGGAACCGTAGTCAGAACACCAAGCCCAGCCGATGGTAAATTTGTGGAAGCGCAGCATATCCAGCACCCCCACCGCAGGTAAAGCCGCCGCAAATAGGTCGGGACGTTGGGTCATGCAAGCCCCCACCAGCAAGCCGCCGTTACTGCCACCACCAATGGCAAGTTTTTCCGAACGGGTGTAGCCGTTGGCAATCAGCCACTCGGCAGCCGCAATAAAATCATCGAAGACGTTCTGCTTGTTGAGTTTGGTTCCCCCTTGGTGCCACGCTTCCCCGTATTCGCCACCACCGCGTAGGTTGGGAATCGCCAATACGCCACCGAGTTCCATCCACACCGACTGTCCGACGCTAAACGAGGGAGTGAGGGAAATATTAAAGCCACCGTAGCCGTAGAGATAGGTGGGATTTTGCCCGTCGAGTTCGATGCCTTTTTTGTGGGTGATAAACATCGGTACGCGGGTGCCATCTTTACTCTCGTAGAAAATTTGGGTGGTTTCGTACTCGCTGGGGTTGAAATCCACCTGGGGTTGGCGAAAGACGCTGCTTTCTCCAGTCGTCATGTCGTAACGGTAAATAGTGGTGGGGGCAGTGAAGCCGCTGAAACTGTAGAAGGTTTCGGTGTCGTGGCGCTTGCCGCCAAATCCCCCGGCAGAACCGATGCCGGGTAACTCGACATCCCGAACGAAGGAACCATCGAGGTTGAAGATTTTAATGTCCGTACGGGCATCTTTGAGGTAGCTGGCGACGAACTGGTTGTTGAGCAGTCCCACTCCTTCGAGTACGTCTTCCGCTTGGGGGAGAATTTCGGTGCGTTCTCCCGTTTTGGTTTCGATCGCAATTAACCGGCCGCGCGGGGCATCGAGGTCGGTGCGGAACCAGAACGCCGACCCTTCATTGTCGACAAAAGCGTACTCGGCTTCAAACTCGCGAATCAGTTCCACCACCGGCGCATCGGCAACGGTTAAATCCTGGTAGAAGACCAAGTTTTTCGGATCGGTTCCCCGCCACACGGAGATAATTAGGTATCGCCCATCTTCGGTAACGCCGCCGCTAAATCCCCATTCTTTCTCATCGGGCCGTTCGTAGATGAGGGTATCTTCGGTTTGGTCGGTGCCGAGGCGATGGTAGTACAGTTTTTGGAAATAGTTGATATCTTCGTATTTGGTGTCTTCGTTGGGTTCGTCGTAGCGACTGTAGAAGAACCCCTGGCTGTCGTGAGTCCAGGATGCGCCGGAGAATTTAATCCATTTGAGATGGTCTGCCAAATCCTCACCGGTATCTACATCCCGCACTTGCCACTCCTGCCAGTCGGAACCGGAACTCGACAAGCCGTAAGCCATGAACTTGCCGTCTTCGCTAATGGCATATCCGGATAGGGCAACGGTTCCATCTTCGGAGAGGGTGTTGGGATCGAGGAGAACGCGGGGTTCGTCATCGAGGGATTGCAAGACGTAGAGGACGCTTTGGTTTTGCAGGCCGTCGTTTTTAAAGAAAAAATAGCGATCGCCCCGTTTGAAAGGCGTGCCGAATTTCTCGTAATCCCAGAGTTGCGTCAGCCGTTCTTTGATGCGATCGCGCTGGGGAATTTGGGACAGAAACCCCGAGGTAACTTGGTTTTGCCCTTCGATCCAGGTGCGAGTTTCCTCAGAATCTGGGTCTTCGAGCCAGCGGTAGGGATCGGCGACGTCGATACCGTGATAGTTATCGATTTGGTCGGCTTGGCGGGCGATCGGGTAGTTGAAGGGACGGCTGGCACTGGACATGAGATCGCGATTTTGAGGAACGTTTTTTAATCTAGCATTGGAGCGGGTGAATTCGGAATTCGGAATTCGGAATTCGGAATTTGGGGAGGGTTTTTGCTGTTTCCAGGGCGATCGAGTTGTAGCGTGGGCAGTATTGAAGGTTGGAACGAACTTTGACACTCACGATCTAACTGCTCACCAACTGTGATTGAGTTCCGCGCGGATGAAAGGCTCGATCGTTAATCGATGATTTGTATCGATCGCAGAACGATCTAACTTTACCCAGATTTCGGGATGGTGGGCAGCTAATGGTACTTTGACAACTTTTCAACCTTTTCGCCGCTTAACCCCTTACTGGGACTAGGATTTAGGTCAAATCCCGAAAAATCGCTCAAACCCCTGCGGTTGTCAGGTTTCTGTTATTTCAACCTATAAGCATTACTGTGTAAGGGTTTGAGCTAAAAATAACACTAATTTTTGTCAAAGTACCACTATCTGCTTTTCACACGATCCACCCTACAATTCTCTTTCTCAAAAATGTCTCGCCCCAATCGTCACTTTCAATCGGGAAAGAAAGCATCTTCCGGACAGATGTGGCTACTGTGGAACGATTGGGAGAAAGTACAATACCGACTAAATCGTTTAAGAGTTCCCCAACCTCCGAAGCGAGGTAAATTACCACTAGGTGCTTCCAGAGAAAACAGTTGATTCTCCTTGGATAACCACTTTCCTCCTATTAGCCAGCCTAACTTTCCTTTTGTTCGCCAGCCTAAGCGATCGCCTAACTTACATTCTGTTTTCCAATCTGCTTTACCACCCAATTCTTCCCAAATTTGCTGCTGAATGCTGAATCCAAATCGACCGTTGCTGTAGTGTACCCAAAGTCGATCGATGGTTTGTAAATCCTCGCAAGGAAAGTTCTCGATCGAATCATAATCCAGCCCACCTTCTTCCTCTCGATTCGCCACTAGTAGCATTACCCGCGCCGTTTCTTCGTCCGCTTCTTGCCACTTCTGGGCCGCGAGCAAATCCCGCAGGTGGGTATAATCTGCCCCTGTTGCCGATTTCAACTCAATTTCCGAAGTGGGAGGTTCCGGTTGCGATTTAGGTATTGGTTTCGGTTTGGGGGTCACTTCCGGTTCCGGGACAATTTCCGGGACAACTCGCGCCACCATTTGTGCGGTCATCGGTTCCACATCCTCATCCCGCAGTTCCAACACCCCCTGAAACCGCTTTAGTTTGCGCCTATCGCTGTTTCGCAGCTTACCCCCCCGTTGCTGGACGACTTTCGCCAATGCCGCCTCGTACTTTTTCAACTTCTCCTGTCGCTGCCGTAGCGGTTCCATCACCTCCCATTCGATGTCTGCTGCCACCTCTGCTGCAATTCCCAATTTCTGCTGCAACTCATCCAAACAAAGGCGATTGAGAAAATGCATTTCCCCCTGCAAAACGTCGATATCCCCTTCATCCTCATCAACCAACTCCTGCACCGCCTTGCGATACTTCAACTGCGGGTCATCTTGGGGAGACTTGGCCAGAAAAATCCGCGAACCATCTTCCACGGGATAGAACTTTGGTGTCATCGCCGGAGAGGCTTCTCGTACCTTCTCGCTGGCATAGTCGTGCAGTTCCTGCGCGTCGATTCTGCCGTCGTTATCGAGGTCTGCCGCGCCGGTTTTGATGCCTTCCACCAGGTAGCGGGTATAAATCGACAGTTGGGAATCCTTTGAATTTTCCGAGGCAAACGAAAACTCCGTGGCACTCGATGAGGTAAGAATTGCCCGTCCTTTGCCCCCCAGTTGCGCCTGGAGGTTCGCCATCCCATCGCTTTTCACTGTCATTCCCTTAGCAAAGGCACCGCTAAAGCAGCAGTCGAGAATCATCACCTGCCGCATTGAGGAACTGTCAGTCATTTGCCGTTGCAGTGTGTTGGCCTCCACTGCCGTATGAAACACCACATCGCCTCGCTTGTCTTGCTGGATTTCCGGTGTCGCCAGAAAAAATCGACCCTTGGCATCGACAACCCCATGGCCGGAAAAATAGAACAGAACCAGGTCGTCTTTTTCGCGATAGGCAAACAGTTCGTAGATAGCTGCTTCCATTTCCGGTTTGGAGGGATTCGGCAGTTGCGTCACCCTATCGAACTCTCCTCGATTCGGATCTTGCAAAACCTCTGCCATGGCTTCGATATCTTTTGCCGCGCTGGGTAGAGGTTGGAATCCGTTGTCTGATTTGCTTGCCGATTTATGTTGAGATTTGCTTTGATATTCGCTGACACCAATCAGCAGCGCGACTTTTGCCATCGAGAGTGTATCGAGTTGAGTTTACACAAAGAGTAAGGGATGTGCGGGAAAATAGTGTACCCATTGCAGGGGTCTTAGCGCAGCTATGCCGACAGGCTATACGGCCGTTGACCCCTACCGGTGTATTTTGGATGACGCAGGTACTTTCTTTATTTGCAAGTCCCTAAATGCGTTAGCAGGGCAATTATCAGAACTTTCAGATGAATGAACAAACTGGATACGCGGTGCGTGCCAGTCTTGAGGGAAGACTCTAGGCAAGCAAGATGCTCGCACTGTTTATGGTTACATTATCCCTCCAAAAATCGTTTCGCCTGTTCCATGGCAAATTCCAAATCCTTAGCATTACTCACGCGAAGTTCGAGAGACTTGCCGTTGCCTTCGACTTTAATTTCGATGGTTCGATTGAAAACGCGACCTCCCACAAACCGGAGAACGGAGAGAAAATGCTGGGGCGTAATTTCGGCCGTGAGGACGTTAATAATTTGACCCCCGAGACTTTTGGCATAGGCAGGTACTTCGGCAGCCGGAGTCGGGTATACGTCATTCACCCCATCGATTTCAGCGATTTCGTTTCTGAGACGAACCGTTGCAGTTTGCAATTGTTCTTCGTCTGATTCGGGATCGGATAGGGTCAGGGTAACATTCAGCATGGATTCGCTCATTGAATTGATTCGAGTTTTACGTCGGTATGGATATCGGTCAACATGGCAACATCTGGGGATGCGAGTGGAGGCGCCACGATCCCCTTTTTACGCCATTCCACCTTCCATCCGGTATAACAAACCGTACCCGCATCGTCACTGAATCTCGATCTCGCGGTTTTATTGAGAACGATCGAGGAAATCTGGGAAGTTCGATCGAAATACTCTAAAAATACTGTTGCGAAAACCCGAGACATCGACCCTTCCGTTTAAAATCGATCGAATCACCAGTAGAAGTATTGAAAAGAGAGGTATTAGAAGAAAGTGAAACTCGCATCGAAGTCGGGCAACTGATAGGTGTTTACGCCAAACCCTTAGCAGACGATCTGGTTTTATCTTTTGCTGCTAAAGTTTTGACTCGAGAGTCCTGGAAACCGAATGCGAAAATATTGGAGGTAAAATACTTCGATAGACCTAACTTACCCTCACAAATGAGTGAAGTCATCCGGATTATAATTCACGATACTTTTGATGATAAAACCGGAATTTTTCGTGTTTTAAGCGCTACTAAATTCTAATTATTTCTTTATATTTTAGATAGTATTTTATCGATCTGATAGGAGAATATTAACCATGAAATCCTTAAGTCCTTTCGTCTTATCTGTTCTTTCGATCGCAACTTTAGGACTACTCTCCGCTTGTGGGGGTCGCGCCAGACTCGAAGCGTGCAATTTCGTAGAAATCGAAGATGCAGAAGTGGAAGTCGATTTCGGGGACGTAGATATCGAACGGGGTGAGGTGGAAATGGTCTGCGGCGATAAACTCGTCGATGTCACCTGGGGTGAATTTCGGCAACAGCTGAGAATCGATCCGGGACAATATAAAAATAACCTCGCCGCCTTCAAGCGCGAGGTACAATGCAGCATCGAAGAAGGTTCTCGCCGCAAACAAGTTCTGTGTACCTCATCTGCTGTGCCGAATCAGTTCGTGGGTTTGAATTTCAGTTACGATGATTAGTTGCGCTCCCAACCTTAGCGATCGTCAGAAGTATTGAGCATATCGCGAGGGGAGGGCAACGAGCGCTAAATTTTTCCTGTTGCCCCATTCCCCATTCCCCATTCCCCATTCCCTATTCCCCATTCCCCAGCATGACTCCAACTGCCGAACAACTTGCCGCCCTTGACGACAAACTCTCCAAACGGTTTATCAATCTCGATCCGGCGGGGTATTTTATTATTTACCTCGATCCCGAAGCCGGACTCATCTGCGCCAAACATTACACCAACACGATTAACGAAAAAGGCTTAGCCGTCGATCCCGAAACCGGAGAACCCTTTCCAGTGCGCGGTACAGTCCAACGCCAACATACCACCGTGTTCACCGGACGGACGGCAAAAGAACTTGGCATGAAAATTACCGAACAAACAGACCCGCCGCCTCTCACTTGTTTGGATCATGCCCTGTACTTGGGGCGAGAGTTCGTGCGGGCGGAAATCGCTTTACTTGCCGGTGAAGAATACGTTCAGGATTGAAGGTGTTGGCGAGCATCGGGAGCATCGGAAGCCTCGCTTGCTCTTGGGAGAAGAATGCTAGTGACGCTGGGCTTATCGTCATCTATTGCAGTTCTCAAGTCAGTAAAGTCCGATCGTGAATCTCAAGTCCCCCTTAAAAAGGGGGATTTAGGGGGATCGTCCATATCTCTTCCATTTGAGAAACGCTATCGGACTCGATGAATATCGGTTTGAGAACCGCCACACTCGTACTCGTTCTCACGGCATCACCGTGTCTGTCTGATGCTGCCCGCCAACCCCAACATCGATCCCCAAATGCGATCGGGGTGGGCAACGGCTAAGATTCGATCGATATCCAGAACCAATGCGTTCGCGAAGCGTCTCCTAGCCCTGAAAGGGCGGCTGCGCCAAGGTCGAATCGCCGCCATTAGCGACCCGACAAGCTATCCAATCCCGCGCCTGACATGAAATTACGATCGAAAATGTTGGAAACCCCCCTCTTGCGTCAAGACTAGATCGAACTGACTCTCGTTCGTATCTGCAACACAAACCTTCTTGGTGTCAGTAATCGTTCCCACAACCGCTGCCCCATTTCCCAGTTGCGCCACCCAGGCTTTTGCTGCCTCCATCGGCAAGCACAACACCAGTTCAAAATCTTCTCCACCGTACAGCACCCAATCGAGGGCGGTCTCTGGCCCAACGAGTTGGGTTAACCCCCGGTGAACGGGAATCCCATTTAACGTTGCCCCCACACCGCTTTCCCGGCAAATTTGCAGCACCGCATCGGCGAGTCCGTCGCTACTATCCATCCCCGCCACCCGCGTCGTATCCCCCAGGGCTGCCCAGAGAAAGGGCAGGGCATCCAAACGGGGAATCGGGCGCTGGTGGGCGCGAATGAGGGAGGTTCGATCGCCCTCGTTCAAATGTTGCCCGATTTCCGGGTTCAGCAGCAGTTCCAAACCGGCGCGAGACAATCCGTGAGGCCCGCTGATGGCGATCGCATCTCCCACTCGCGCCCGACTGCGGCGAATCTCGGCTTCCGGTTGGACGGAACCGAATGCGGTAATCGAAAGGGTTCGCACCGCACAACGGCAAATATCCCCCCCGACAATCTCCGTTTCATAGGGTTCGAGACAGTCCCTCATACCGGTATATAATTGCTCCACCCACGCTACGGGGGTATCGTCGGGAACGCCCAATCCGACGGTAATCCCCAGAGGAGTTGCCCCCATCGCCGCTAAGTCCGATAAATTGGCAGCAACGGCCCGCCATCCGGCATCGGCAGCAGAGGTAGTGCGATCGCTAAAGTGAACCCCATCCACTAACATATCGGTGGTGACAACCAAAGAGCGATCGTCACGAAAGGGAAGAGTTGCCCCATCATCCCCCACCACCGTTTGAGGACAAAAACGCCGAATCCGCTGCAACAGTCCCCGTTCTCCAATATCTCGTACGCGATCGCCCATTCCCCCTCGCCGATGAATTTCTAGACTCCAGTAAAAGTGTAAGCATTCGTGCGATCGGTCTTGGGCTTTGGGCGTTGGAATAAAATTTGAATGCGAAAGGTCACGATTGAGTTATTCCCACTCTTGCGAGTGAGTGTCGAGTTGAACGGCTTGATACAAGCGGATGGCTGACGAATCATCGCTCAATGCTTGTGTAAACGTCGGTCCGTCGCAAAATTTGAGGAGAGCTTTTCGCACTTTATCGAAGCTTAATAAAAGTCCGCCGCCGACAAAATTCACATAAAGTTTTGGAATAAGTATTGCCTTAGATCACCTCAAAAACTAATCTAAAACTTAGGGAAAAGCCCCTGCTGGAGCAAAGACCATGGAGCAAGGGCTAGCAAGCAACAAGCTAATTAATCGTTAGTGTCTCTAGGTTTTTGTACTCATCTTTAGGGAAAGTAAGCTAAAGGATGAGGGCTAGCTTAGAGACATTAACTGTACTCGAGAGTATATCAGAAGATATTCTTCCGAATGCTCTATTTTTGTCATCAATTATCAAAAACTATAAATTTCTCTATATTTTCTCAAACTTTCTCAATCAGGATTAAGTTTTCGTTTGTTTATTCGGCGATCGAGGCGAACTCGTGCCAGTCTGCTCGATCGAGAATCAATGACTTTAGCAATTTATAGCGCTACGCAAATGTGTTAGGACATCTACAAAATCTACAAGCTATAAATAGCAAGATTTTGGCTGACGGCTGAATGCTGATAGCTGAATGCTGACTGCGATATAGCTGTCGCCACGAGCGGCGCGGATGCTTTGAGCGTTAACCCGCGGTCTTTCTCCCCCATCTCCCCCTGCTCCCCCATCTCCTCATCTCCTCATCCAAACCGACTCGTGGGATAATAGCGCCGATCTGTTTAGCTTGTCACAAACCGCCATGCCCATCTCTGGTGCTACACCCGCTATCCTCGTTCTCGCCGATGGAACCACTTACACCGGTCGCTCGTTCGGTGCCACCGGAACCACGATTGGTGAAGTTGTCTTCAATACCGGGATAACTGGATATCAAGAAGTCTTAACCGATCCGAGTTACTGCGGTCAAATCGTCACCTTTACCTACCCGGAGTTGGGCAATGTGGGGGTCAATCCAGAAGACGAAGAATCAGGCCGTCCCCAAGTCAAAGGCGCGATCGCCCGCAACATCTGCAATCGTCCCAGTAACTGGCGATCGGCCGAGTCCCTCCCAGACTACCTCAAACAACACAACGTCCTGGGAATTGCCGGCATCGATACCCGCGCCCTCACCCGCAAGTTACGTTCCGTTGGGGCGATGAACGGGGGAATTTCCACAGAAATTCTCGATCCCGAAGAACTCTTGATTCGAGTCCAAGCCGCACCGAGTATGGCGGGGTTGAACCTGGTTCCCCAAGTCACCACCCCCCAAACCTACGAGTGGATGGAACCGACCAATGCCGCTTGGGAATTCAGCCCCACCGCCTGGGGCGAGGGAGGCGAAACCTATACCGTCGTCGCCATCGATTTTGGGGTGAAGCGCAATATCCTCCGCCGCTTGGCCAGTTACGGATGTAAAGTCATCGTCGTTCCCGCGAGTACCTCCCCGGAGGAAATTCTCCAATACGAACCCGACGGTATCTTTCTCTCTAACGGCCCTGGAGACCCCGCAGCGGTGGCAGAAGGCTGCGAAACCACCCAAGCCCTCCTCGACAGTGGCAAACCCATCTTCGGCATTTGCATGGGTCACCAAATTTTAGGGCGAGCGCTGGGGGCGAGTACGTTTAAGCTCAAATTCGGTCATCGCGGCCTCAATCAACCGGCGGGATTGCAGCAACAGGTGGAAATCACCAGCCAAAATCACGGATTTGCGATCGATGCCGACTCTCTGGCTTCGGATATCGAGATTACCCATCTCAATCTCAACGATCGCACCGTCGCGGGGTTGCAGCACAAAACGTTACCCCTCTTCTCGGTTCAATATCACCCCGAAGCCAGTCCCGGCCCTCACGATGCGGACTACCTGTTTGAAAAGTTCGTCAAAGCGATGGCTAAGACGCGAGGGTAAGACGCGGTGAGCAGGGGGAGGGGGAGCAGGGGGAGCAGAGGTAGAAAGCCGGTAAGACGCTCGAAGTGTCTTATATCCCTGGATTGGTGACGGCGATCGAATCTCACATTGTAAAAGCAATCGTCGATCGCACTTTCTTCTGCTTCCCTTCGCTTCTGAAGCTGTCTCTACCCCTTGCGAACTTCCCCTTCCCCACACCCCACACCCTACACCCACCCAAACCTGACAGTCCGATCGAGCGCCTGACGTTATAGTTACGCTCGAGATTGGGTAATTTGGGCCAAACTGCGATCGAGCGACAGTCGATGGGTGGGAATGCTATCGGTCGGTAGCAGCAGGGTGGCTTCGATTTCCTCTCGCACCGATGGTGTAATTTGCGCGTCGCTGTTGAGGCAATCAACGAGAAATTGGTTGGCATCGTAATATTGCTGTAGGATGCCGATCTCCGTGGCACTCCACTGCCAATCTCGACCGATATCGCGACAGGTTACGATCGCCTCTCGAAATTCTTCCACCCAGTTTTGCCCTTGAGTTTGCCACCAGGTTTGTAAATCTTCTTTTCCCCCTTCTAAATCGGGAAGTCGCTCTTTGAGTTGCGTCAGCCCTTGTTTCATCGCATCGGATAGGGGGAAGGTTCGTTCTAAATCCAAGGCAAAGATTAACGCCAAAATTTCCTGAATATCGGGATCGTCCACCAAACCCAGACTGGTATTGAAAGCCCGCGCTAGGGTTAAATCTAAAGACAGATCGGCGCACAAATCCCGCGATAAGCCTTCGTCGAGAGAAATCGCCAAATTTAAATCGCGATCGCCGAATAACGTGAAGTAAAAAGCGCGGACGGCAGGGGATTTATATTGGCTTTGAGATTCACCCTCCACAGCACCAGCTTTTCGTTCTAAACTCGTCAGCCACGATCGAATCTTCTCAAAAGATTCCACGAACCCATCGATATTTCGCTTCATCTCTAACAGGAGAAAATCTGCATGGGGAAGCATACTCGCCGCTAGCAAAATGACTTCCCGCCAGCGCGGTTCCATTGTATGTATCGAGAGTTGGCACAGTGCAAGTTCTAAGGCTTCCGAGGTGGGACTGGCGATAATTCGGCGAGCGCTGAGGTATTCTTGAAACGTCAGGTGAGAGAAGGAGTAAATATCTCGGGCTCGTTCGACTAACAAACCGTGTTGTAGTTGAATCGATTCGAGAACGGCTTCGCTATCGAGCCACAACGTTTCCGGATCGGGATTGGCATCGGCAAAGGCGAGTAAGTAGTCGCTAATAATTTGGAGAATATCGCTTTTTTCAAAGAAAGAATTGCCTTGCTCGAAGGTAACGATCGCAATTTGCCCCAGCAATTTCATCTTGTCGGCCCGAGACAGTTTCCGATAGGCGAGATCTCGCTGAATGCCCCGAGCGTTATCCCAACGCTCGAGCAAAATATCGAGTCCGGCTTGATAGAGCTTCGAGCGTTTGGTGGGAAACATTTCTCGTTCTTGAAACACCGAACAGACCAAACTGAGTAAAATCGGCGTTACCACCAGTTCTCGAATCGGTTGATTTTCTTTTTTGTGGAGTTTTTCGAGAAAAAGTTCGGCTTTTTCGAACCCCGCACTTTCCGATTGACGCTCGAATTGACTGGCACTCGCAGAAAACCAGTTCCGGGCAAAGCTTTCGATTTGCCCTTGAGAAAAGTCGGCGATTTCGATATAGATAAATCCGCGAAAACGATATTGCCGATCGGCTAATCGACAGGTGAGAATAATTTGATTTTGATAATATTTTTTGCTCAATAGATCGATCGCGGCAATCACCTCATCTTTTGCCGACTCGGCGACTTCATCTAATCCATCTAAAAGGAATAATATTTTGCCGTCTTGGAGTAATCGCTCGACGAGATCGATCTCAAGATTCAAATGGCTCCATTGCCGAGCGATCTCCTGTTTTAAGCTCAAATCTCTGGGCGCGCGAGCGGCAAAGGTTCTTAACTGAATAAAAATCGGAATTGCATCGCTTTTATAGTTGCCTCGATTGCATTCGATCGCAATGTGTTGAAGAAAGGTTGTTTTGCCCGCCCCCGGCTTTCCTAAAATTGCCAGCTTTTCA
The DNA here is from genome assembly GCF_057467645.1 of Zarconia sp. Classification (NCBI taxonomy): domain Bacteria; kingdom Bacillati; phylum Cyanobacteriota; class Cyanophyceae; order Oscillatoriales; genus Zarconia; species Zarconia sp. Next base: position 24,470 of record NZ_JBRJXU010000056.1, on the reverse strand, counting down.
TACTGGGTGACCGCTTCCATGCCCGGAACCGTATCATCCAAATTTTGACTAAAACCAACGCGATCGCTGCTATTTTGTGTCTTTTGTAAATCGGAAACTTCCAACCATCGCTGATGGGATAAATGGGGTAAAATATTGACGTGCGTGTAAATTCGATCGAGCAACAGTGGCTGAGTCATATCTAAAGAAGACTGCAACGTCCCGCAAGTTGCTTGAATTTGCTCTTTGAGCTGCGATCTCAAATTTTGCACCCACTCTTCTGTGGAAAGTTGGCTCTCTGGGTTCTGATTCTGTCGTGCCTGATTCTGTGAGTTCGAGCCTTCGGATGAGGGGGGTAGAATCGGTGGTAAATCGGCAATATCTTCCCAATCTAATTCTAGTTGAAAGCAAATATCGATAAACACATGACGTTCGATCGGTCTGCCTGTAAAAAATTTCCAAATTGATTGGCGCGTTGATAAACCGACCTCAGCGGCAAGATATTCTTGAGTCCATCCTTTTCGTTCAAAGGCTTGTTTTGCTCGGGTAATACCTGCTTCGCAGGCTGTTAGCGATCGCTTTGCCATCAATTTTGCAGACCGTTACATCATTGATTTAATTCTATGATATTCGCCCGTCGTTCCCCTGGGAGAGCTGCATCCCGGAGGATTCAGGTATTTAGACCGATTAACGTTAACGCTCGATTGTGATTTCAACACCCAATTAAAAGGAGTTATTCTCAGAGTATTCTCTGACATTATCGATAGCCGTCGCAACTTTAGGCGCAGACACTTTGATAATTTTTGATAATTAACGTGAAGCGCGGGTGTGGGGCAGTGGCGTCAACTCAGGCTACTGCCATTGCGTGGTCAAGCTGCGGAAATCAAATTCGGCGACATTGGGATGACAGCTGGCGCAACTGCGTACTGACACCGGACGCTCGATCTCAACTCCCGGATGCAGTGCCCGAAAGTAACGAGACACATCCATCCGATAAGGGGTTTCTTCTCCCTCATCCGTCGGACGGGAAAAAATTTGTAAGTAATTCCAGACAATTTGAATTTCCGGTTCCGGCAAAATCGCCACCCGAGTGCCGTAATGCTCTTCATCGAGCAATAAATCTCGCCAGGTTGAAGTGGGAAGTACCGCCGGGGGCAGGGGAATATGGCAACCACTGCAATTCTCGACATAGAGCTGTTCGCCGAGTTGGTATCGCTCGGGGGTGGGATCGACCGTCCCGATATTGGCGACGAGTGCAGGGGGTGTTGGAGAGCGCGCGGCAACATCGAGTCCCCAACCCAGAAGCGCACTCCATATGACCAGCACCAACAATAAGATCAAGTTCGATCGCCGACGACGACGCGACTTGAAACGTTGCTTGAAATTCAATGAGAAAAGCTTCCGAACCAAACGTGGCATACTGAGTGAGGGCGATCGCGCGGCTCGATCGCGACAGAAAGAGTAAAACTGGATGTATTCATGGTACTGGTAATTGCGGGCGAACGCAGTAGCGCAGGCAAAACAACCGTCACCCTGGCTCTACTCGCGGCCCTGCGCCTTCGGGGACACAGCGTCCAATCTTTCAAAGTCGGTCCCGATTACATCGATCCCATGTTTCATCAGTACGTTACGGGTCGAGCTAGCCGCAATCTCGATCCGGTACTGACGAGCGAAGATTACGTCCGCACCTGTTTCGCTACCCACCAGCACGGGGCAAAATGCGCCATCGTCGAGGGGGTGATGGGTTTGTTTGACGGTGCATCCGGCCGCGACGACACCGGCAGTACCGCCCACATTGCCCGCCTGCTCGATCTCCCCATCCTCCTGGTTATCGATTGTTCTCGCCTGTCCCGTTCCGTCGCAGCCATCGCCCAGGGCTATCGCACCCTCGATCCGAGGCTGAAAATTGCCGGGGTGGTGTTGAATCGCGTGGGGAGCGATCGCCATTTGCAATTGCTACAAGAGGCTCTCGAACCCCTGAATTTACCGATACTGGGCGTGTTGCGGCGACAGGATGAAATTTCGATCCCCGATCGTCATTTGGGTTTGGTTCCTACGGCAGAACTGCCCCACCTCGACGGATTGCTCGATCGATTGGCGCATCTGGCCCAAACCGGGTTCGACTGGGACGCACTGCAACCTTTACTTGCATCTTGCCCCACACATCCGGTTCCCCTACCTCAAAAGCAGCAACCCCAGACCCGAATTGCCATTGCACGCGATCGAGCCTTCAGCTTTTACTACGCTGACAACCTCGATCTCCTCGAACAACTAGGGGTGCAACTCGTACCCTGGAGTCCCCTCAGGGATCCGCAACTGCCAGATAATATCGGCGGATTGTACTTGGGGGGTGGATTTCCCGAAGTGTTTGCGTCGCAACTGGCTCAAAATGCTACCGCACTCGATGCCGTCCGACGCTTCGCCCGGGAGAGAATGCCGATTTATGCAGAATGCGGCGGTTTGATGTATTTGAGCGAGCGCCTGGTGGATTTTGAGGGCAATTCCTTTGAGATGGCAGGAGTTCTGCCGACAACGGCGGTGATGGGCAAACGGCTGACACTGGGATACCGGCAAGCCGTGACCCGGCAAGATAGCCCCGTAATGCCGACGGGAACCACGGTGTGGGGACACGAATTTCATCGATCGCACCTCACCGAGTCTCCCGATGCACCTCTGTTTGAAATGCGCGGATACAGCCCTCACAGTCCGATTTATACTGAAGGATGGCGGCGCGATCGCCTACACGCCTCTTACCTGCACCTCCACTGGGGAGCCACTCCAGAAATTCCAGCGCGATTCGTTCGTTGTTGCACGAAAGTTGCCCCATTGATGGGAATGGGGAATGGGGAATAAGGCCACGTGCAACTTGTACGAGCCTAAACCTGACAACACGGGGGGAAGGAGAAAAGGGGGATAAGTCTGCTGTGAGTCCCCAAGCTCCCCTGCCGCCTCATGCTCCCCCTGCTCCAGTGGGCGATCGCCTCTTGCCGAGCGTAGACAAAGTTGTTAAATGTTATTATAATTAACCGTCAACTTGAAGCGCAGACACGCCAAGGAGGGAACTATTCCAGAGCAACTAACTTTGACTGTTAGCCTCAGAGGCACCCGAGAAGTCACAAAAAATTATCAGCTATTTCGCCTGAATGGCTTGTTAGACGCTTTTTCCGAGCCGAGTTTTCAGAAGGTTTTCGGGAAATGCGTTGATGAGGGTCCCAAGCATCTCATATTGGATCTATCCAAGATCGATTTTGTCGATAGTTCTGGTTTGGGAGCGTTGGTGCAACTTGTCAAAAAAGCGCAAACCAGTCAGGGTAGCTTGCAAATCGTTACCAACCCTAGGGTAACGCAGACAGTTAAGCTCGTTCGTTTAGAGAAATTTCTGTCATTACAGCCTTCTGTTGATGAGGCAATTGCCAACGTCCCGAAAAGCTAAATTTCAATTTCATACTCGTATCGAGCCAGCTACCCTGCCATCGAGCAGTGAGGCTGGCTTCAGTACGATCTGGGCTTCAACGATCGTAGGCCATCCAAGAGCCCGAAGGGGGCTTTGGGGGGCAACGAGCGCGAGATGCTGGTGACGCTCAGACTGTCTTAACCGAACTGAATGCAGCGATAAAATCTCTCCAAACTCTAACAGAATCATCGTCTTGTAGAGCTTTACCCTTTGACCGATACTTGCGATCGCGCACGAAGACTGTATACTAAAATGTCTAGCGCATCGATCTCCCTTGGGAACCGATCGCCATCGAACGCTCGGGTATGTCAGAAACCGAACCAGAAAATACAGCTCCATGTCTTGCCCAACCGTCTTTTGAGCTTGGGGCAATGGGACAATTGAGTATCGGTGAAGTGCAACAAATTTCACCCGCTGCCCTAGCCTACCTCGGAGATGCCGTTTACGAGCTTTACGTTCGCTACCGATACATACGACCGCCCAAGCGGATACAAACCTATCACCGTCAGGTTGTCGAGCAGGTCCGAGCGGAAACCCAAGCCCAACACCTCGAATCGATCGAACCCTACTTAAGCGATCGCGAACGGGAGATCGTCCGGCGCGGACGCAATGCAGCTTTCGGTCGTCCCAAGCGAGTGAGCGCTCGCATTTACCAACAGGCAACGAGCCTCGAAACCCTCATCGGCTACCTTTACCTGAGCGATCCCCAACGTTTAAACGAACTGCTAACTTATCTAGAATCGAATTATGAGCCGCAGATCCCCAAAACCATCCCCCAAACCGACGAAGAAAAATCCCCTGAAGATCGATAGTCCCAGTAAAAGTAGTCGTAAAAATTATAGTAAGAGTAACGGTAAAAGCTATCGAGATCGGACCGATCGCAATCGGCAAGAGCGATCCCCAAAAGATTTTCCCCCCAGAGCTGACGAAACCATTGAAGAGACCGAACTGATTTACGGTCGTCACAGTATCTTGAGCGCCCTGGAAAACCAGCGCCAGCTCAATCGCATCTGGATTACCCAGCAACTGCGCTATTCGCCCCGATTTCATACCTTACTGCCTCAAGCGAAGGCACGAGGAACGGTCATTGACGAAGTGGGATACGGACGATTGGATCGGATGACCGGTGGAGCAACCCACCAAGGTGTCGCCGCCCAAGTCGCCCCTTACGAATATGCCGACCTCAACGGGCTGATTGCCAGCGCCCTCCAAACCTCTGAGTCTCCGGTGCTGCTGGTTGCCGACGGCATTACCGATCCCCATAATTTAGGGGCGATCGTTCGGACGGCCGAAGCTATGGGAACCCAGGGTTTAGTCATTCCCCAACGGCGGGCGGTGGGCATTACCTCGGCAGTGAAAAAAGTGGCAGCCGGTGCCCTGGAAATGTTTCCGGTGGCGCGAGTGGTCAACCTCTCGAGAACTTTAGAAACTCTTAAAGAAGCCGGATTTTGGATTTACGGCTTATCGGAAAAAGCGCCCCAATCCATTCATCATGAATTTGGCAATTCTGGTAAAAATACGGAATCGACCCCCAAACCGATTGTTTTAGTCGTGGGTTCCGAAGGCAAAGGATTGAGTCTGCTAACCCAGCGCTGCTGCGATATCATGGTGTCAATTCCCCTTGCCGGCAAAACCCCCAGTCTCAATGTTTCCGTGGCGACTGGTATGGCTTTATACGAAATTTACCGCCAGCGTTGGTCTTCTCGACATTTTAAGATCTCCACTCAAACTGTGCGCGACGAACAATAGCGCAGGTCAAAACCCACCATTCTAGAGATAAACCCGTCAATGGAGATTGAAAAAATGTATCGGACAGAGTATAACAAAATGTAAAGCATTTCCCAATTCCATAAACTACGCTCTTGTAAATCGTTTTTCGATCGGTTAGCAAAACTAAGATGAAAGAATTTTTGATTAATCTGCTCAATTTTTTTGGCTTCGCCTGGTGGGTCAAAGTCGACACAGCCTCTCCCTGCTGTACCTATTACTTCGGACCGTTCTTAAGTGAGAAAGAAGCTCTCAATTCAACCAACGGGTATGTTGAAGACTTGGAACACGAAGGCGCTCAAGGCATAAACATACAGGTATCTCGCTGCAAACCCAGCGATTTGACCGTCTATGAGGAGGATTACTCTAACCCCTCGAGTTCTGCTCCGATTTTCAGCAGTTAGATGTAAAACCTTTGTGGCGATGCCCTCGTCACAGCGACATTGAACTCCGTTAGCTCCTTTATTGAGGTTAACGGGGTTTTTTTGGGCGGGTCTAGCTCGTGCCGATAGCCGTCGCCATATAGCAACCGCGCCTTCCAATTAGGACATCGTGAGGGTGAGCTGGCAATCGCAGTGGGAGCAGGGGAGGCAGCGGTCGGACCACGGGTTAATTACATAATTGTCTGACATTGTCCTAAGCGTCGTGGCAGTTGCTATAAGCGCAAAACGCAAGGGAACGCTCCCCCCACACCCTACACCCCACCCTTACCAGTCATTGTTTGCTCCCGAACTGACGTTTCATTACCCTCTGCGCTTACCCATAACTCGAATGGGGACTGCTATATATCGCGATCTGCAGTCGTTTGATAGCCGTATGCAGTCACATTAGGGCATCGCGAGGGCGATCGAGGGGAGAGGGGGAAGCAGACGTTGCTGGGGGAGAACGATCGAAATCATGCAGGTTATCCAAAATTGACGTTCAAAAATTGATTTAGTTCCATTAGAGTTTGAGTTTAAAGTAATATTTTAAGTGCGTCCGATCGAATGCCAAAATCTTTTATCGGATATCGTCGCGATCGCTAAGGGCAGGGGGCGATTGATACTCAATTGGAGACCACTTTTGCATGACCCATTTGGGTTGGGTTCGTAACATTTTTAAGGGACTGAGTGCCTCCCAATTCATGGGTCCGAACGGCTATGGGCTCAGCACTGCAGCGCGAGGTGAAAATGTGAAGACGAGCGATATAATGTATACTATACAACAATTTGAGAATGTTTTCTAGAATTGGCCAATCTTCCGGACCACTGTGGAAATACATCGTACTTAATAGTAAGCAATTGCCACTTCGGGTTAAATTGCACTATAATCCATCTGTTGTATCTTCGGAACTTTCGCGCCAGTTGCCCGTCAGGGTTAAAAGTTCTCAAACTTACATAAGTTGATGTAAGGTTTCGTCTGTATATACAGATTTAGATTTAAGCATTTAAAAATAATTTACGCTCGTAAGATCTGACAATCGTTCGGATAACTACCATCGATTGTAGGTTGAGATGGGCGAGTGCTCTACCAACTCGTGCTCTACCAAATTTCATTCAAAAACTGAAGAAGAGAACTCGTTCTCGATTGCAAATATTGGCTCGTCTAAGGCATCATTTTGGAGCCAAATGCAAGCAAAACAAGAAGGCTCATCGTATCAGAACGTTTACGGTGAGTGCGAGCGATTCTCTCGGTATTGGTTATTCCTGTTGAGGAGCACAAAAATGTCACAAGTTCTTGAGAGTTCTCTTTCTCCACCCCGAGATTTTACCGTGACGACGATTGTCGGGACGGGAGGTTTTTCCATCGTTCCCAGTCAAGGAGTCGTTGAACCGCTGAGGGTGAATGGTACCTCAAATGCAGATAGAATCGTTCTCAATCTCCAATCAGAGGAAGAGTTTGCCACCAATATTCAGAATGCTGCAAATCTCTCAACCACAGGTATCCTGCCACCAGATAATCCAGCGGCTCTTGATGCCTTTAATCGCGTTCAAACGGCAATTGCAGAGGTGGCCGATGCCGAGCCGGCAGATGTTCCCGAGGCGACGGCGAATGCCATCGGTCAAATTGATAGCGCCATCCAAGTTTATCAAACCAACGGTGTATATCCATGGGAGTTGATTGCCGCTCGCCAGGAACTCGCCTTTGCTCTCGGGGGACAAGTCGATGGTGCGGAAGGTGACGACACGCTAATTGCCGGTCGGGGTTACGATTCGATGCTCGGCGGACCGGGTGCGGATGTCGTATTCGGCAATCAAGGTCGAGATACTTTAGACGGCGGCACCGGTGACGATACACTCTATGGCGGTGAAGATGAAGATGTGGTGGTGGGTGGTGAAGGAAACGACTTTGTTTCTGGGGATAACGGAAACGATACTATTTTTGGGAACCAAGGTGCCGACTTCGTTCAGGGAGGAGATGGCGATGACTTTGCTTTTGGCGGTCAAGGCAATGATGTTGTCCTTGGTAATGCCGGTAACGACTCGGTTTACGGGGATAAAGGCAACGACTTTGTCGCGGGCGGTCAAGGTCTCGACATGGTCTTTGGCGGACCGGGTGACGACACGATTCATGGCGGTCGAGATAACGACACGGTCAGTGGCGGCGCTGGTAACGATCTGATTTTTGGAGATAAAGGCGACGACCTGCTTATGGGTGGCGAAGGAGAGGATACGTTCCGCTTCGAGTTCTTTGGGAATAACCCATCTCCGGTGACCCAAGACAATCGCATCTTGGGTGTCGATACCTTGACCGACTTCAACCCGAACGAGGATGTCATTGCCTTCGATAGCCGCATCTTCCCTGCCTTGGGTGACACGCTACGGGCGGAATTTACTCAGATTAACGACCCAGCCGAGTTGGGCAATCAGACGGCAGCGATCGTCTACGATGCCAGCGCGGGTCTAGTGTACTACAATCCCACGGCTGCGGCTGGGGATGAGGTGGATATTTTGAAACTCGACCCGACGCCGGACGGTCTCGACGAGAACGATCTCGATAGTTTCTAGGGGTGGGTCTGTTTTAGATTGCGATTGATGAAGGGGTTTGTAACTCGTGATGAAAGTTAGCAGTGCTACCGATAGTCCGATATCGTCCGTAGGTCACCCTCTTGCCAACTGGGTGGCAAAAGATATGGCATTGGCTCGCCAGTTGAGCGCTCGCGGTGAAGTCGATGGGGCCATTTCCACGTATCGGAAAATTCTTCAGCGTCAGCCAGAGTGCGTCGAGGCTCGCGCGGCTCTGGGGGAGCTGTACGAGAGCCAGGGAAAAGACCGAGAAGCCATTCGCCAGTACCGATGGGGAGTGCATCTATCTCCCCAGGATTTGGAAATCTGGTTGCGCCTGGGGAACTGCTATTACCGACTCGAATATTTAGACCGGGCAACGCAAAGCTACAAACGGGCGCTCGCCATCGAACCCGATTGTATTCGGGCGCTCTACCAACTGGCAATGGTGCTGCACGATCGCGGTCAACTCAAAGGAGCCGCTCGTCGCTACCAACAGGTTATCGATTACTGCCGTGCCGGCGATCGGGAAAATCCAGACTACGCCAACGCCTACAACAATCTCGGGTGTATTTTCGTGGCGTTGAGAGAGTTCGAGCGCGCTTTGGCAATTTACCGAGAAGCCCGGGAAATCTCTCCCGATTCCGCCGCACTCCACAACAATTTGGGTCAACTCGGGTTCGTTCGCGGCAATCTCGAGGAAGCGATCGCGGCATACCGTCAGGCGATCGCTTTGGAGCCGGAAAACGGGCTATTTCACTACAACCTGGGGCAGGCTCTCCAACAGCAAAACCAACACCCAGAGGCGATCGAATCCTTTAAAAAGGCGATCGAACTCGATCCGACTCGCCTAGCGGCTTATGACGATTGCGCTCGTTCGTCTGTCGCCTGTGGGGAGTTTGGAGAAGCTTTTGCCGCTTTATCGGCTCTCCTGGAACGGCAACCCCATTGGCTTGCAGGGTACGCTCGCCAGGCGAGCCAACGAGTTCCCGAGAATGACCTAGAGCGCGCGAAAGCGGCCTGTGGGGAATTTTTAATGGCTTTGCAACCGGAATCGGAGGTTCTGGAGCTTTGCGAGCGGCTGACCCGGGTTCACGAGTCTCTGAGTCGCACTCGATTGGCATTGGGAGATGAATATGGGGCGGCCCGTCACGCTCGACAGGTGGCGGAAATTCAGGCGGTCTCTCGATGGCGCTGTTGGTGGCTGGCATTTTGCGCGATGTTACCGCAGTCGGTGGAAGCGAGATGGCTGTTTCGAGGGGTGACGATTGCCAGTCGAGGGCGAAATCCCGCTCGAAATCCCGAGCCAAATCCCGAGGGAAATCCCCAACTCACCGACACCTCTTCCGTTACCGTAACACTTTCGCTGCAGGGGGTTTATACTGCCGCTCGCGATTGGTGGCGGGCAACTCGTCAGGGAGATTATATCGATCTCGGTTCGGGAATCGCTCCGGCTTGCACCCTCGCACCATTTTTGGAGCCGCTTCGGGAACCGCGAACTCAGCCTGGGGTCACCCAGCAAAACTGCCAGGGGTTGAATTGCGATCGATGTCTCAAAAGAATTTTTAATGATTTCGAGCTGACCCATCAAGGAGAGGGAATTTACGAGTGTCGCCATCCTCAACCGGTGGAATTTCCCGAGTTAGAGGCCTTCGTTTCGGTGATTCCCGAGGGTCGAATTTGGAGTATGCCCCAACAAAATTGGTGGCAAGTGTGCGAGGCGATCGCCGTGATTTCTCCGGATGGGTATTTATTAGAGGATATTTCTCGGGAATATCCCGATCGACTCCCCGGTTGCGACATCGAAGAACGACCCCAGCACCGGATTTTTACCCAACAAGAACTTCCTCCCATCGAATATATTGATGGCACGGTGGTTTCCCTGGTGGGACTGTCGGGAAATGTCTATTTTCACTGGATGGTTGACGTTCTCCCTCGGCTCGAGTTGTTGCGTCGCAGTGGTATCGATTGGAATCACATTGATGGGTTTCTCGTCAATCAAAACCAACATCCTTTTCAGAAAGAAACCCTCGCGCAACTGGGGATTCCCCCAGAAAAAATTCTTGAAAGCGATCGCCATCCTCACATTCGGGCGAAACAGCTAATCGTTCCCGCTTTTTCGGGACATTTAGGTTGGCCTCCTGCGTGGGCGATCGACTTTCTGAGGCAGAGGTTTTTGCCGGCGGCACTCTCGCAATGTCAACAGACGAAGCGCCAATTTCCCGAGCGAATTTATATTAGTCGCGCCCGCGCGAAATATCGCCATCTTTTTAATGAAAATAAGGCGATAGAACAGCTTCAGGAAGCGGGTTTTGTTTCCGTGGCGTTGGAAACGATGTCATTTTTCGAACAAATCCTCTTATTTCATCATGCCAAGGTAATCGTTGCACCTCATGGCAGTGGGTTAACGAATATTATTTTTTGTCAACCCAATACGAAAATTATTGAGTTAACCTCACCGAATTATTTTCGTCATTATTATAGAGCCCTCAGCCAGCATCTAAATTTACAACATTACTACATCGTTGGGGAATTATTTCCGAGCCGTTTTTTGCGAGATTTAATGTATCCAAGTCCCCTCGCAGAAGATATCTACTTAGAGCCTCGTCTCCTGAAGAAAAAAATCAAGCAACTTGGTATTATGCAAACCCTCTCTTCTCCGAAACTCAAATCCTCGAATCCGCCTGCCGATCGATCCGAGCGTGCAGCGTCTCAAACGGAGAATCGCCGCCAGAATAAATTATCTTCTTCTCCCTCAACATCGAAACCCAATCCATCAGCTGTTGACTATCAAAAACAAGCCGAAACCCTTCTCGCCCAAAAGAAACTCGTCGAGGCGATCGAGGTCAGTCAAAAAGCGATTGAAGCCGATCCGAAGTTAGCCTCAGCCTATAAAGTGTTGGGCAATGCCTTGCGCGCCAACGGTCAGCTCGAAGAGGCAAAATGCTGGTACGAGAAAGCCATTAAAATTCAGCCCCTGTATGCCGAAGCCTATGCCAATATCGGCAATGTCTTGTTTCAGCAGCAACAGTGGAAGCCGGCGATCGAATACTACCAAAAAGCGATCGAAATGCGACCAAATTTTGCGGGGGCGTACCATCATTTATCGAAAGTTTGGCTGAAGGTGGGCAATCCGCGATCGGCCGCGGATTGTTTGTATCGCGCCTACGAATTAGATCCGAAACTCGGTCGCGCGGAAGAACATTTGAATTTGGGAAATACCCTCTTGCAGCAAAATCAGTTAACCCAAGCCATTTCCTGTTACCGTCGCGCTCTCGATCGCAATTCTGGGCTATTCGGGGCGCACCAAAATCTCGCAGAAGCCTTAACTCGTCAGGGGCGGTTTGTGGAAGCGACCCAATACTATCGGATGGCGGTGAAATTGGGATTGACTCACTCGGCTTCTACTGAGGAAGTTACATCGGAATTATTCTCGGGGGAGGCTCCCGAGGCGACCTCTGCCAACTCCTCAGCAGCAACGGTTCGAGCAGCAGATCTCATTTCCCAGGCTACTTCCACCGAGCCAGTCTCATGGGAGTTATTCTCGGGCGAGACTTCCGAGGCGACCTCTGGGAACCCCCCTGCAGCAACGGTTCGAGCAACGGATCTTCTTTCCCAGGCTACCCCGGCTTTACCCGTCTCTACGGCCGAGGAAACCCCCAATCGACCGCCTCAGATCGATCCGGTGCAGACATCCTCCGGGTTGGGGAAATGGCTCTCGAGCATGGGTAAGGTCGTCGGTACGCAGCTCGGTCTGATTCTCGGCTCGGGCCGACCTCTCAATGCCGGTGGCGATCTATCCAATGCTCGCAGCATCCGAGGGAATCGCCCTTTGACGGAAGAATATCTCGACTTGGCGAACGTGTTGCTCCAACATCAGGAAGTCCATCGGGCAATTCGGTGTTACCGCAACGCCATCGATGCCACGCCCCAAATGACGGATGCGGTGTATCGAAATCTCGAAACCGCAATTCAAGATGCATTAGCGCACAAGGAAAAGGAAGAAGCTGCGGACAACAGTTCCCTGGAGGTTCTTGACGAGACCTCACTTCCATCGATGCCTCAGCTGACACCGGCTGCGTTTACCCCGCAAACCGTGGCCCAAGGACACATGGGTATGGGGGATATCTTACTGCAGCATCGGGAACTCGATCGGGCGATCGAGTGCTATCGGGAAGCGATGAACGCCCATCCTGCGGTGGCTAAAACTATCTACGACCATTTAGAAGCGGCTTTTGAGGAATCGCTCAATCGCCGCAACCGCAATCTCGAGGAGATCGACACCCCAGGACTTGGAGCAAAGACATCCGTTCCGGTGCTACCCGAACGCCGCCATCAGCCTCAGAGCAATCCTCCGGAAATAAATTCGTTGATGCCTGCGGGCTATCCAGATTCAGAAGAGAGCGAGCCTGCCGGGGTAACGCCTCGAGGGGACGATCGTCTCGAGAAGAACGCGATCGCGACCGATCGGGTGAATCGAGAACCCAAAGATGCTCCCATCCCGGCAGAACCTTCGGTACTCGCGAAGGCGTTGAGTCAACCCCACGAGCAAGAGAACTGCCAGTGCCTCCATCGCGAGCCGGAACCAGAGCAACAAACGGTTGCCCCAAGCGTTCCGAAACCGATTGCGAAACCGATTGCAAAACCCATTGCCGCTGAGAAACCGTCGATCGACCAGATGCTGCAACAGGCTCAAACTCAATGCCGAGACGGCAATTTTCAGGAGGCGATCGGGTTATGCGAACGGGCAATTCAAATCCAGCCGAAAGCCTGGAATGCCTATGAAATTGCTGGGGAGGCTTTCATCGGACTGGGCAATTTAGAAGAAGCCGATCGACACTATCAAAAAGCGCTCGTCGTACAACCTAAATTGGCGAAATCCTATTTGAATGTCGGCGATCGATATTTCGAGCAACAGCAATGGCAACAGGCGGGAACGATTTATCAGCGCATCGTTCGCATGGCCCCGAAACTGGCCCGAGGACACGATCGCTTAGGTGATATTTGGGTGATTCAAGGCAACTTAGAACAAGCGATGAAATCTTATCGCACGGCCCTGAATTTCGATCCGTCTATCTGGGAAATTCATCATAAAATCGGCGATATTTTTCAAGCTCAGGGCAAGTTAAAAGAAGCGGCGGATGCTTACGGCAAAGCGACGCAAATTGCTGGAGATTGTCTAAACGCCAATCGTGTATCTAAGGGTTAGGGACAAACTAGTGCCGCTACGGGTCATTAAAAATCCGTCTTGAAAAGTTGAACGGGACGGGGACCGACACCGCTCGCGATGCACGCAAAATGAAAAATGAAAAATTCTTACTCTACATAGCTTTCAGCGGTTGAGGACGAGCTTGTTATTTCTGCCGCGCTGCACTAGAACAAATCCCGAAAAAAAAGCGCAGTTTCCTCTGGCTTCCCGAATCAATACACAGCGACGCTTCCTATGGCTTCCCCCTTCTTAAGGGAGAAGGGAGGGAGATATTGTAACCCACTGAATCCTTACAAACAAAAAATCGGGTTTTGTTTTACAAAAAATATCCGAAAATCTTCCCGATTTTTCTACTCATCCTCGTACTCAGTAATAGGACAGATTTTTAAGACTGATTCATCCCCAGAGATTGGAGCTTAGAAGAAGTAATGCTTGATGTAAATCATAATGGCAAGGTCGCTCGTTTAACGTCTCAAGACGCTCAAATAATTTTACAACCTCGGCTCGCTCAGTCTCACTATCATTTGGGTCAGGTCTTCGCCAAACAAGAACAATGGGAAAAAGCGATCGCGTCTTATCGTCAAGCATTACAAATTGAAGCTCGTAGTGAAGTCTATTTGAGTTTGGCAGCTGCGTTAGTTCGAAATGGAAAAAATGTTGAGGCGATCGAATGCTATCAAAAGGCGATCGAACAACAGCCAAACCTAGGGAAGGCGCATCATGATTTAGGAGACTTGCTCCAAAAACAGGGGCGCTTGGAAGAGGCGATTTCCGCTTATGAGAAAGCGATCGAATTTGAGCCAGGGTTTTCTTGGTCTCATAATAATTTAGGAGATGTGCTACGAGATTTAGAACGTTGGGAAGAGGCAAGTACGGCTTATAAAAAGGCGCTCGAACTCAATCCAAATTTTGCGTGGTCTCATTATAATTTAGCCGAAGCACAACAACATCAAGAACATTGGCAAGAGGCAGAAGCGAGCTATCGTCAGGCGCTCGAACTCGATTCTTCTTTAGTTTGGGCTTACAGTTATCTTGGCGATGTTTTATGTCATCAAGAACGTTGGTCTGAGGCGATCGAGTCCTACGAAAAGGCGATCGAGTTAGAGCCGAATATTAACGTTTCCGTTTATCAAAATCTCAGTGAAGCTTTAGAAAAAGTCAAACAGCTCGAAACGCTTCAATACAGAACACCAGAGGGGAGCGAGAATCTAGAAATCGATCGAGAAGATCGAGAAATCAGTCAGAATCACAAAAAAATGATTTTAAAACAACCCAAAATTATTCTTTTTACTGCCTATTATAAAGCCAAGCATGCTATTAGACAAGAAGAATTAATCTATTGTCTCAAAAAGAATATTCAATGCGATGCCATCGATAAAATTGTGTTAATCATCGATGACGATCACGTTCCAGAGGTGAAAAGCCCAAAAATTGAAATCGTCAACCTACTCGAAAGACCGACCTATCTGGACTGGGTAGAACTGACCCAAGAAAGAGACGATAATATTCTTTCAATTTTGGCGAATACGGATATTTACTTCGATGATTCAATCCTCAATCTTAAAGAAATATTTGCGAATAATTCACAAGCATTCGTAGCACTCAGTCGCTATGACAAAGAAGGCGATCGTCAAAAATTACATCAAAATCCTCATTGGTCGCAAGATGTTTGGGCAATTTCGAGTCAATATCAGTTTACCGAATCATTGAAAAAGTCTTTGAATTTTTCTTTGGGGGTTCCGCGCTGCGACAATAAAATTGCGTACTTATTCACAATTCATGGTACTCGAGTTTATAATCCCTGCCATCAGATTAAAACCGTACACGTTCAAGAAAGTCAATTGAGAGCTTATAGTAAATACGGCGATACGAGTATTGTGGGTGGAACGGCATGGGTTTATCCCAGCGTTTTGATTGACGAACCCTCGAAAATTAAAATCGACTTTTGGACTTTAAATTCATCGAATGTAACTGGAGTTCAAATTAATAAGACTTGGGACTCTTTAAAAATCAGCCAACAAAACCCTGCCAAAAACTCGGAGACTCATCAGGAAGAAACACCCAAAGATAAAATCAAAAAAAATATTCTGGCATTTGACTCAGATTGGCAATATCCTGCCATCACAGAAAAACATGCCTATGAAATGGCAAAGAGATTTTTGACTGGAGACCATTATCAAACCAACGTTATCTATTTTGCTTTTCCTTGGGCTACACTCATCGATAAGTCACTGCATGGTCAAGACCTAGAAGAAGCAGAAAGATTAAGAGAAAAATTATTTGATTTTCAAAAGGAACTCAAAAAATATCAAAGAGTCATCACCGTTTGTCAACATGTACGGATGTTAGAGTTTGAGAGTCTTTTTGATGAGGTGGGAATTACTGACATTTTTTGGTCGCATACCATCAAAGAGCAGCAGGTTTTACCCACTTATCCCAATATTTCCTTGCATCCGTTCCCGTTATATCCCGTGCAGGCGATGGATGTTCAAGCAACCGATATCGAGAAAAAATATTTGTACTCATTTGTCGGTGCTCGTGCGACAAAATCGTACATGACTGATTTAAGAAATAAAATAATTGATTATCTTTCTGGAGACGATCGCGGCACGATTGTCGCACGAGAGCGATGGCATTACAACAAGATTGTCTACGATGGTCAAATTCTTAAAAAAGCGAAAGAATCTGACACGTTAGTCGATCGATCTGCATCGGAAGAATTTAAACAAGTGATGCAGCAAAGTGTCTTTGCGCTTTGTCCGTCGGGATCGGGTCCGAACTCAATTCGTCTGTGGGAAGCGATCGGTTTTGGCGTCATTCCGGTTATTTTATCTGATACGTATTTACCCCCTGGAGATTTAACCCTGTGGTACGAAGCAACGGTCATCTGTCCGGAAACAGTTGAGGATATCAAAGCACTTCCAGAGCGATTAGCCCAAATCCAACAAAATAGCGAACTACTCCATAAAAAACGTCATGCACTCAAAAAATTGTGGAGTAAGTACGGACCGGACTGCTTTGTCTACGATATCGCTCAGTTATTTTTCCAATATGCATTAGGTGAGATTAAAGCTATTCGGAAAAATCCAGAAACACCCGCTCTTTCAAACACCGTCATTAAGACGTCAGAGACCACTTCTAAGTTACTACCAGCGACACCAAAAAAGAAAGCCTCGACCAAAGTCATTACAAAAGAAAATTTCAAGCCATCTTATACTTGGCCCAATCCGAAATTTCCCTTTCGGCTATATTACGATAGCCCTCAATGCCGAATTTTTATCATCGAGAATATCCAACATAATTGGAACTGGATGGCTCAATGTCACGAACGTTTTCGGAAAACGGATTTCTTCTTTGTGATGACCGGTTGGTATCAAAGCCCTGACTTTGCCGAGGAAGCCGAAACTATTTTCTCCATCTTGAATTTGGATAAAACTCAGTTTTTCTTTCTATATAACTCTCCACAAGAAATGGAAAACTTTGCCCAAAAAGGTTTTCTGGGCGATGTAATTAACCAAAATGCTTGGATTGATGAAAAGACCGTCACGCTAAATGTCAACCCAGAGAAAATATACGATGCCATCTACGTAGATTTTGACAAAAAATACAAACGTCCTCAGCTGGCAGAACGAGTTTCTAAGTTAGCTCTGGTGAGCTTATCGAATCCAGGAACAGTAATTCCTGAAGCCCTGCCACATCAATACATCAATCAGCATCAACTCTCACGGGACGAAATATATGAAAAAATGCATCAATCTTACTGCGGGTTAATTTTATCTCCAGAAGAGGGAGCCTGCTCGACTTTAGGTGAATATCTCTTGTGTGGAATTCCAGTCATTACGACACCTTCACTGGGAGGACGCGACATATGGTGCGATGACTATAACTCGATGATTTGCGAGCCAACACCCGATGCCGTTTTCTCGGCAGTGGAACGTTTTTTACAAAATCCTCCGGATGCAAAACAAATTCGCCGAATGTATATAGAGAAGGCTCAAGAACACAAAGCTAAGTTTATTCGAGCCATCGCTGATGTATTTAAGCGTTTTGGAGTCATCGATATCGAGCCAGCTAGCTATTTCCACCAGAATTTCTATCACCGAATGCGAAACAGCGAGAATATTAATTTCGTCAATAATCTATTCCAATAAATATTAAAGACTAAGGGTTGCAAATTATGTCCTTTCTCAAATCGAAAGAAAAACCGCTAAGTAAAGAAAATTTCAAGCCGTCTTATACTTGGCCGAATCCAGCTTTTCCATTCCGAGTTTATTATGCCAGTTCTAAGTGTCGAATTTTCATTATTGAAAATATTCACCATAATTGGAATTGGATGTCTGAATGGCACGAGCATTTTCGCAAAACGGATTTCTTTCTCGTTTACTGCGGGTGGTACCATAGTCCTTTCTTTGCGGAAGAAGCAGCGACCATTTTTTCCATTCTGGATTTAGATCGATCGCAATTCTTTTTTCTCTATAACAGCCCACTTGAAATGCAAAACTTTGCAGAAAAGGGGTTCCAAGGAGATTTGATTAATCAGAATGCCTGGATTGATGAAAACTTGGTAATGCAACCATTGAAGCGGGAGAAAATTTACGATGCAATTTATGTCGGGCGTCGTAGTGCTTTCAAGAGACATATGCTCGCCTCTGAAGTCTCTCACTTAGCACTTGTGGCAGGAAATAATCACGGCAATTCTATTATGGATATTCCCCCGTATGATTATTTAAACGAAAAACCCCTATCTCCAGAAGAGGTTTGTGAAAAGATTAATCAAGCTTATTCGGGTTTGATTTTATCTGAAGAAGAAGGAACCTGTTTTGCCTCCAGTGAATATTTATTATGTGGAGTTCCAGTGGTGTCTACACCATCCAAGGGGGGACGGGATGTTTGGTATAACGAGTACAATTCGATTATTTGCGATCCAAGCCCCGATTCTGTTGCAGAAGCGGTTGAAGAATTAGTGCAATATCCTCGTAATCCGCTACGAATCAGAAAGATGCACATCGAGCAATCACAAATCTACCGAGCTAGGTTTATTAATTTGCTTGCAGATATTTTCAATCGTTTTGGAGTTGTTGATGTTAATCCGATTGACTATTTTAAAGAAAACTTTTTTCACAAGCTTAGAAAATCGTATAAACCCGATTTTAATAAAATTTTTGGAGTTTAAATAACTAGACCAGATCAACTCTATAATGTAGTCGATTTATTTTGAGCGAAATGAAAAGTCATGAATAACTACACGACCTTAAAGAACAAACAAGAAAGCAGCCATAGTCACTCCTATCGAACGGTTGTTGAAAACGATCGGAGTTGTACCTATCTAGATATTGACAACTCCCATAGTTGGTCGAGGAACTATCCACTACATCAACTCCAAAAGTTTTTTCAACACATTGCACCGAGTGAATTTATTACCCTTGGGGATGGTAAAGGCGGACACGAAGCCCAAATCATCAAGCGGTTTGGAAATCGTGCGATCGGGACGGATATCGCAACAGAAATGCTAGAAGTGGCTAAAGAAAAGTTGTTAATTGATGATTTTGCCAAAGAAGATGCTGAAAATCTATCCCTAGCAGATAACTCGATTGACTACTGTTTGATTAAAGAATCACTCCATCACTTGCCCAGACCCTATTTGTGCATTTACGAAATGTTGAGAGTGGCACGGAAAGGCATAATACTTATCGAGCCGAACGGAGATCGTTGTTATAAAATAGGTCAAGAACAGTATGAGGCTTCAGGAAATTATAAATATCAGTTTACTCTAAAAGAATTAATTCAATGTGCCGCTTGTTTGGGATTTACTAACGTAGCTTATGGCTATTCACCAAATGTTAATTATATTTTAAATTGTCTTTGTTTTAAACAAGAGTTTCCCGAGCTATGGGCGAATAAAGAAACGCGACCTGAACCCATGGAATTGGCAGGCAGGCTCATGAAATGCTCGGTCAAGTATGGGGATAAATTCCAACAGTCAAAAACGAGTTTTGACAAGGCAGTTCATGAATGGGTTGAAAGTCACGATCCACACATTAATCCGTTACTTATTTTTGCGATTTTTAAGCATGACTTATCTCCAGAGTTCAAAACAGTCTTGCAAGAGTGTGGTTTTGAAGTTCCTCATATTAAACCCAATCCATATGTAAATTAAATCAATAACTAAACAGATAATATCGAGTTTTTAAGTCATAGTAATACGTAGGACAATGATTCAATCCAAAAATATCCTAGACCAATTTATTGCGAAGCTCGAAGAAGACAGCAAAAAACAAGATATTCCCGAATGGATAAAGGCTTGGTATTGGAAAGAGCTAAATCCTGAGTTGGGAAATAGCCAAGGTTATGAAGGAGCGATCGAACTCTTTAACTGGTATGCCGGACAATCTTCATCCCGAATTTATCCCAATACAATTGAGAGTCGTGATTTCAAATCGTGGGTACAAAAAAGTATTGATTTAGATCGAGCAATCTTTTCCAACCCAATTTTATCGGAAATTCAAGCTGCACAACCCCAACGGAAACTCGACTTTGCTAACTACGGTATCTATAACGCTCAAGATTATTTCTTTCCTCAATTTATTGCCAATCTAGCTCAAAATAAAATTGCTAATGTAATTGATTTTGGTGCTGGTTCAGGTCGGCAGTTAAACTTGTGGTCTCAAGATCCGAATTTACAGACTTTTATCGGTATCGATGCTGTTCCCCAAAATTACTGTATTCAAAACTTATACTACCAGTTAATTGGCTTGAATTTCAAAGATTACATCTTTGCCGATGAAGATTTTAAAGTTGAAAAACATCCGCAAAAAACAGTCTTTCACTTGCCGTCTTGGAAGATGGAAGAAATTCCCGACAATTTTGCAGATCTGATAGTGACCGTGCAGGTTTTGGGAGAACTGCGACCGGAAATGACAGATTACGTTATTTCACAATTTCACCGAATTTTAGTTCCAGGGGGTCAACTCTATATTCGAGACCATGGTAAGCGTCACAATCCGAATAAAGTCGATATCAAAGAAACCGTTCGTCGTAATAACTTCCACTTGGAATTTGAACCTTATCTAGAAGATTTAGTTCAAATTCATGGAATTCCTAAAGTTTGGCGAAAAATGTAATGGATTGATTTAGTTGGCTTATTGAGTTGTTTTTACAGATAACTCAATGGCTATCTATATGAGTTCGTAATTTGGAATAGAGTGATGTCAAAATTACTGGGTAACAATTCGGGAGGTATAGAAGGCGTTCCCGGACTCACACAATACGATAGTGTTGCCGGTAGCGATCCGCAAACTCTGCGTCAGGAAATAAAGTGGAACAAACGCAAGTTTTTGTTTGTATCTCTTTTTTTAATTGGACTATATCTACCAGTTTTAGGTATAACGATTACCTCTGGAATCACTATTCTGATGATTCTTGGTATTGCTACTCCTGTATTTTTAGGAGTCTTTGTTGGTTTACTATACTGCTTCAATCGTTACTACACTTGACTGCTACAAAACGATATAAACTGCTAAGTCGCGTTTAATTTTTTTGTGGCAACCACATAAATTTTGAGCAAGCAGTCACCTCTAATTATTTATTCAATTATCTGGAGAAGTAAAAAATGCTGACAAATGTAGCTGATGCTATGGAGTTTGAAGGGATGACCTCACCCCAAGCTCTGACATTAATGAATGCATTTTTAAAAAAAGTGCAATCTCTTCATAATAGTGGTCTATTGATGGAATTTGGCACCTATAAAGGTCGAGCAACCGCACTCATGGCTAAAAACCTTAATGAGGGCAACTGGCTCCATGCTATAGAGCAGTCCGACTATCTTGAATTCGATCGATTATTGAAAATTAGTTCCCGTGTGACGTGGCACAAGCAGTCCTCAGAGACCTTTGTTACTGATTTGGTTCCGGTACTAGCAAAAGAGAAGAAGATTATCTATACACATCATGATGCAAGCCATTACTTCAATAATGTTTATACCGAACTCTCTAAAATTTTAGAGTATATGGATAATTATGGGATTGCCATTCTTGATGATTTTAGTGATGTATACTCTCAAGTGCGTGCCGCTTATTATTATTTACGGTACAAGCAAAACTTTCCATATGAGTTACTTTTAATTGGCTTTAACAAAGCAATTTTAGTTCGAGAAGAGTTATTTGAATTTTGGGAAGAGTATGTATTGAGCGAGCTGCTCGATGATATGGCTGACGGTGATTTTTCGTGTAAGCTTCATCGTACCGATATTAATCGTAATTCTCGATCGTTTTACCTAAATACTCGAAAACAAGATGAAGATGCTTATTATGGCTTAAAGATATGGGGAAATCGATTCTATCAAAAATCATCACAATTTCTAAAAAAATAAACTCTTTCTCTCAATTTGTGACGAAGGATTGACATTGCTGGATGTACGATGACTTTGAAGCCAACTACCAGACTTAGGTTGAAGAGCGGAGAAAATCAGCCCTCACCTTCAAACGATGCATCCACGGCTTCACTTCGGGTCGCTCGAAAAGTCGATCGACAACGGCTTGCATTTGTCGCGCGCGGGGGGTGGCAGTTGGTGTTCTCGAGGCACGACAACTCACCTGGGGCAGCCAAGCGGCACGGCTACCCCGCAGAAACACCAGGCGCAGTATCATTTCGACAATCGCTGATTCTCCATCGAGTTGGGGATGGAATCCACCGGCAAAAGCGAGGTGTCGGCGACGGAACAGGACTGCGCTTTGGCTTAACGGCTGCCAGAGTCGATCGAGTTTCCAAACGTGCAAGTCTTCCAAATCCGGTATCTGATGCCATGGTGCAACTTCGATCGCCTCCTCGCCATCGGGATACTCGCAGCCACTCAACAGCACATCCAGAGTCGAGGCTTCTGTCTCAAAACAGGCGACTTGCTTTGCCAGCGTTCCGGGAAGAAATACGCCATCCGGTTTGAGAAATAGAATCAATTCACCCCGCGCGACTTTCAATCCCTGATTCCATGCGGTAACGACACCCGATCGAGCTCGGCGAACGTAGCGCACCGGAGTCGGGTGAGAGTGCAATGAGCTTATCGGCAGACTCCCAATGGCATTCTGAATGCGATCGCCGATAATGAGAACTTCGCAGCGAACATCCGTTTGGTTGAGGATGCTCTCAATTGCCCGTCCGAGATTGGATGACGAACTTCCATCGATAACGATACTAACCTGGGGCGCATCTCGATCGAGATCGGGTTTGAGCTGCCAAGTTGCATGGGCGATCGTTCCTTGTTCGCGCACGTTGCCCGCAGCTTTGTTACCCTGGGCTTCTCGACCGAAGTAGGCGGCTTTTTTTCCGCCGCGCAGGTGGTTGTAGGCATGGTTTTGGTGGATGGCACTCACCACCAAGCTGGCATCGACGACGGGATAGCCCCGATCGATGGCTGTTTCCACCATCCAAGTATCCCAGTAGCCCCGCCCGATCGCAAACTGGGGCAGCCGGGGAAAGAGAGACTTGGGGAAGACAAAGTAATCTTTGGCATGGTACGTGGCAAGAGTTCCAGTTTCGCGCACCCATTGAACCAGATTCACATCCCAGTTCGGCGAGAAATCCAGAGGTTCGGTAATATCGGCATCCCAACGCCGCCCCAGCATCAAAAATTGGGGGAACTGCCCTGCCACGGCACTGGCGGCTTGGGTGAAGTCATCAGTGAGGATAATGTCGGCATTGAGATACCCCAAAATCGGATAAGTGGCCTCGAGTTGAGCGCGGGCAAAAATACCATCGAGTCGGGGGGTGCCGTATTCATTGCGATCGAGTTGGGGAATATGACGCAAGCCAAACTCTCTCGCAACGGATTCCGTACCCGCTTCATCGCCGAATAAGATAATTTCCGGTTGGGGTTTGAGTTGCGCCCAACTGGCGATCGCGTTGCGCTGAATCGTGCCGATGTGACCCTCAAAGGGTTTGGGCACTGCAAAAAGCGTCAGACTCGCAGGGGGTGGGCAATCTGAGTTGACGTAGAAAATGTTGACCATCCGTTAGAAATACCGAACGCGCGGGTTGGCAAAAATCAGTCTAAACAATCCAAACAATTGGTGATTGTCGCTCTTCCCCCAATATTCAGCTAGCGATCGCCCCACTCAGGGAAGCCGACGAAGAAAGATATAGCGCTTCGTCATCAGTTTATTTACACGATCGCGCGCGCATAGGTTTTTCTCTTCCCCATTCCCCATTCCCCACTCTTTCTTCTGAATTCCGAATTCTCCCTTCCCCATTCCCCATTCCCCATTCCCCATTCCCCATTCCCCATTCCCCACCCTCGCGAGAAAATGCGATCCGACGGTCGTCAATCTTTGAGATGATGAACTTACGTATTCACATCGCTCGAACGCTATGTCTCTCAATCGTCGTCGCTTTCTATACACTCTAGGCATCGGTACCCTCGCCTTCGGAGGCTTCAGTAGTTGTGTCTTCGCTCAACCGAGCGATTCCCAGGAAGATGAAACCTTTGTCTTGCCGCCACTTCCCTACGATTACAACGCCCTCGAACCCTACATCGATGCAGAAACGATGCGGTTCCACCACGACAAACATCATGCTGGATACACCCGCAACTTAAATGCGGCGGTGAATCGATATCCGGAGTTGAAAACGAAAAGTGCCATCGAGTTGCTCGAACAAATCGAAAGCTTACCCGCAGATATTCAAACCACGGTTCGCAATAACGGCGGCGGCTACGTCAACCATAAAATGTTTTGGGAAATCATGAGTCCCGATGGGGGAGGTCAACCGACAGGGGCGATCGCCGAAGCGATTCAAGAAACGTTTGGTAGTTTTGAGGCCTTCCAAGAGCAATTTAACAATGCGGGCAAATCTCAATTTGGGAGCGGTTGGGCCTGGCTGGTTCTCAATAACGGCAACTTGGAAGTGACCGGAACGGCCAATCAGGATAGTCCTTTTATGGCGGGCATGTCTCCGATTATGGGGAACGATGTCTGGGAACATGCCTACTATCTCAATTACCGCAATGCTCGCGGCGAGTACCTCAAGCAGTGGTGGAACGTGGTCAATTGGGATGAGGTCGAGCGACGCTACCAAGCCGCACTCGCGT